>JABDQK010000017.1 GCA_013042255.1 Flavobacteriaceae bacterium
GCGAAAAGGGTATATCCTGAAGCGTAAAAGAGCCTTCCTTTCTGCGTTTTTTTATCAATCCAGACAGAAACTCCCCGACTTAATCCCAGTCCGCTTTCATCTTCAAGTTCCGGATTAAATTGCCAAATGAATTTTCCCGAACCGGCTTCAATTGCAAAGAGGGAATTCTTTGGGGTTATTCCATATAAAATGTCGTTAATAATCAGGGGATTTGTTTGTATCTGGCTGCGACTTTCAGAATCTATAGTACCACTCTCATACTGCCAGACCGGTTTTAGTAAATGAACATTGGTAGTATCAATTTCATTCAGGACAGAATAATGGGTACGAGCAGGATCGCCCAGGTAATGAGACCAGTTCTTAAAATCTGGATTAGTTTGGACAATTTCATTTCTAAGGGTCTGAATATCATCGCGATTGCAGGAAAGAAAACAAATGAAAATCAAAAAAATCATCTGAATCCGAGAGGGAATTGAGGTATGTAGCTTCATCATTAAGCTGATCTATATGGTAAAAGGTACAAAGAATAACAAAAGTTTTAAATGCCTGTGAAATAATAAATATTCTTAATGAATCGCATTTAAACCTTCAAATATCGAAGGAGAATCCTTATAAAAATGAGGTTCAGGGTTTCCTTCTTTTTTGGTACATTTAGCTTCCACTAACTAGAACACTTATCAATATGAAACCAAAGATTTTCGCTCAGGCCTTAGCAATGGCCTTTTTTCTATTCTTCGTATCCCTAAATGCTCAAAGACGTTCCAAAGCTACAGTTGCTGATCCCTTTCCGCAAGATCTGTATTCGAGTTTGGAATACCGACTGGTAGGGCCATTCAGGGGAGGAAGATCCGCCGCAGTAACTGGCGTTCCCGGACAACCCAATCTTTTCTATTTTGGAGCTACCGGAGGCGGGGTTTGGAAGACTACAGATGGAGGCAGAACCTGGGAGAATATTTCAGACGGTTTCTTTGGAGGGAGTATCGGTGCAGTAGAAGTTGCTAAAAGTGATCCCAATGTAATTTATGTAGGAGGGGGAGAAAAGACCCTTAGAGGGAATGTATCCTCTGGTTATGGGGTCTGGAAATCAGTCGATGCCGGTAAAACATGGAAATCGATAGGGCTAAAGAATAGCAGGCACGTACCCAGAATCCGTATTCACCCTGACAATCCGGATATTGTCTATGCCGCAGTTCTGGGAGATATCTATAAGCCTTCCCAGGATAGGGGAATCTACAAAAGTGAAGATGGCGGTACCACCTGGAAAAAGACACTATTTGTCAATGATCAGGCCGGGGCAGTTGATCTTATTCTCGATCCCACGAACCCAAGGATTATCTATGCGTCAACATGGCGTGCACAAAGGACACCTTATAGCCTGAGTAGCGGTGGTGATGGCTCTGCCTTATGGAAGAGTACAGACAGTGGGGAAAGTTGGACAGAAATTTCAAAGAATGAAGGGTTTCCCAAAGATACCCTGGGAATTATCGGGGTCGCCGTTTCTCCGGTAAATCCTGAAAGGGTCTGGGCCATTGTAGAAAACAAAGACAAGGGTGGACTTTACAGGTCTGAAGATGGTGGAAAAAAATGGAGTCAGGTGAATTCTGAACGAAAACTGCGTCAGCGTGCCTGGTACTACACCAGGGTATATGCAGATACCGAGAATGAAGACATGGTCTATGTTCTCAATGTGCGTTATCACAGATCTACAGATGGGGGAAAAAGCTTTAATACATTTAATGCTCCCCACGGGGATCACCACGATCTGTGGATCGCCCCGGAAAATCCAAAAAGAATGATCATAGGAGATGATGGCGGCGCACAGATATCTTATGATGGCGGACTTACCTGGAGTACATACTACAATCAGCCTACCGCCCAATTCTACAGGGTTACCACGGATAATGCCTTTCCTTATCGAATTTATGCAGCTCAACAGGACAATTCCACTATTCGCATCAACCACAGGAGTTCAGGTAGAACGATAGGTGAAGATGATTGGGAATCAACGGCAGGTGGCGAATCAGCCCATATTGCGGTTGACCCAACAAATAATGATATCGTATACGGAGGCAGTTACGGAGGATTCCTGACAAGGGTCAACCACGATGCCAACACTGTCAGGGGGATCAATGTCTGGCCTGATAATCCGATGGGTTACGGGGCAGAAGGCATGAAGTACCGCTTTCAATGGAATTTCCCTATCATTTTCAGTAAACACGATCCTAAGAAACTTTACACTTTTTCCAATCATGTACATTTAAGTACTAATGAAGGACAATCATGGGAACTCCTCAGCGGAGACCTTACACGTAATGATCCTGATAAATTAGTCTCCAGCGGGGGGCCTATCACCCAGGACAATACAGGAGTAGAATACTATTGTACCATTTTTGCTGCCAATGAAAGCCCGATAAAAGAAGGACTGTTATGGGTTGGAAGTGACGATGGCCTTATCCATGTTTCACAAGACGGTGGAGGAAGCTGGGAGAATGTGACTCCAACCAATATGCCAGAATGGTCTATGGTAAACAGCATAGAACCCTCGGCTTTTGATGAAGGGACCTGTTACGTAGCCGCGACCCGGTATAAACTTGGCGATTTTCAGCCTTATTTATACAAAACCACCGACTATGGGAAGAGTTGGCAAAAGATTACCAATGGAATTGAAAACGAGCACTTTACCAGAGTGGTCAGAGAAGATCCTAAAAGGAAAGGCTTGTTATATGCAGGTACGGAAACGGGGATGTATATTTCCTTTAACGACGGAGGTAGCTGGAAACCCTTCCAGCTCAATTTACCTATCGTACCTATAACTGATCTCGCTGTCAAAGAAAATAACCTGGTTGTAGCCACACAGGGACGAAGCCTTTGGATCATAGATGACCTCACTGTGCTGCATCAGTTGAATGAAGGCAAGAATTCCAATAGTACCATTTTATATAAGCCAAAGGATTCGTACCGGACCAAAGGTGGGACTAGCAGGAGTCCTTCCAAAACAGCCGGGCAAAATCATCCTAATGGGGTGATCACTCATTTTTATATAAAGGATCTGTCAGAGAAGGACAGCGTAGCACTCACCTACACCACTATGTCCGGAGATACCCTGGCAGGTTTTAGTTCCTTTGCTAAGGAAAATGACAAAAAACTCAAAGCTAATACCGGAGGAAACACGCATGTCTGGGACACCAGAGGAAAAGGAGCCCAGGATTTTAAAGGGATGATCTTTTGGTGGGCCAGCCTTAACGGGCCAAAAGCTGTTCCTGGATCTTACCAGGTACACCTGACAGTCAATGGCAACACTCAGACACAGACGTTTAACATTCTCCCCGATCCCAGAGCTGAAGCTTCAGTGGCTGATATGCAGAAACAGTACGATTTCATTTCTGATATCAATAGCACTGTAGACAAGGCCCATGGTTCCATTAAAAAAATCAGGAAGATCACTGAACAACTGGATGCATTTATGACACAATACAAAGGGAATGAAGCAACTAAAGAACTTGTTGAGAAGGCTTCCAAGATGAAGGCCGATTTTGCTGAGGTGGAAAAAGCACTCTATCAGACTCAGAACAGAAGCGGTCAGGACCCATTGAATTTTCCAATTAAACTCACCAACAAACTGGCTCACTTAAACAGCCTGGTTTCTATTGACGATTTTCATCCTACGGATCAGGACATAGCTGTTAAAAATCAACTTACAACTGAAATTGAAAAACAATTGAGTCAGTTCAATACTTTGGTGAGCGATGAGATCAAGGCATTTAACGAAGCATTTAATGCCATGCAATTAAACTACCTGTTTATTGAGGAATAAAATTCTTTTATAAGGCCCGGGAGTATTGCTTCCGGGCCTTAAATTTTCTCTATCGTACACCAATACATTTTTAAAACCCCCACAACAAGATGAAATCACGTATCATTTGCTTCTTTTTCGTATTGATTACTACAGGACTCACTGCACAAACAGCAGAGTCCTATTTCCAAACTCTGAAGTACAGGAATATTGGTCCTTTCAGGGGAGGTCGTTCAGTTTCTGCAACTGGGGTCATTGGTGACCCGCTTACCTATTACATGGGAACAACGGGGGGTGGTTTATGGAAAACGGCTGATGCCGGAGCCAGATGGGAAAATATTTCTGACGGGTATTTTGAGATGGGTTCTGTTGGGGCTGTGGCAGTGTCTCCATCAAACCCGAATATTCTGTATTGTGGAATGGGAGAACACGCCGTTAGGGGAGTTATGACCTCTTATGGAGATGGAGTATACAAATCGACGGACGCAGGAAAAACATGGTCAAAAACAGGCCTGGAAAAAACACAGCATATCGCGCGTATTGTTATTC
This sequence comes from Flavobacteriaceae bacterium, assembly GCA_013042255.1. GTDB lineage: Bacteria > Bacteroidota > Bacteroidia > Flavobacteriales > Flavobacteriaceae > Muriicola. The sequence goes on from JABDQK010000017.1 coordinate 4,343, forward strand.
ACCCTACCAATCCTGATATCGTGTATGTGGCTGCCCAGGGAGCTTTATACGGCCCAAACAAGGAAAGGGGAATATTCAGAAGTACAGATGGGGGAAAATCATGGAAGAATATACTCTTCGTAAATGAACTTACCGGATGCAATGAACTTTCAATGGTATCATCCACTCCGGAAGTGCTCTATGCCAGTATGTGGCATCATCAGAGAAAACCTGAAATTGTGATCAGCGGAGGGGAAGGAAGTGGACTCTACAAATCCACTGACGGAGGTGACTCCTGGCACAAAATTCATAATGGATTACCTGAAGAGAAAGGTAAGATGGCCATTGCTGTTAGTCAGGCCAATCCGGATAAAGTCTACGCTTTAATTGAAAGCGATTCGGATAAGGATCTCGGCGGACTTTTCGTTTCTGCCAACGCAGGGGCATCCTGGAATATGGTTAGTGGCGATAACAGACTGGTGCAGCGCGCCTGGTATTATATTGAAGTATTTCCAGACCCAAATAATGAAAACGTGGTTTACGTGATGAGTGCTCAGGCGTTGCGATCTATCGATGGCGGAAAAACCTGGGAGCAGATCACAGGCACTCATGGAGATTATCACGACTTATGGATTAACCCGGCGAATTCGAAGAATATGGTTATTGCAAATGATGGGGGTGCTGCTATTTCTTTCGACAATGGAAAATCCTGGACTACCCAGGATATTATGCCAACTGCCCAGTTTTATCGGATCAATACCGATCGCTTGTTTCCTTATAATATTTATGGAGGGCAACAAGACAATTCTTCGGTCAGGATTCCACATCTTTCACTATCCAGTGGAGGTATCAGTGAACAAGACTGGACCAGTTCAGCGGGCGGGGAAAGTGCATTTCTGGCATTTGACCCGGAGAATCCCCGTTATGTCATGGGGGGCAGCTATTTAGGGTATATAGACCTTCTGGATACAGAGACAAAATCGCGTACTAAAGTGCTGGCGGCCCCTATCCAGTATCTTGGAATGGCAGCAAGGGATATGAAATACCTTTTTAACTGGAATGCACCTATTATTCGTTCACAACACGAGCCCAACACTTTTTTCCATTGTGCCCAAATGGTGCTCAGAACAAGGGATATGGGTCTTAGCTGGGAAGAGGTCTCGCCTGATCTTACAAGGAATATGGATGAAAAACAGGGAAAAGGAGGCGGACCTTATACGGTTGAAGCCGTTGGTGCCGAGAATTACGGCACCATTTCCTATATGATCGAATCTCCTCACGAAAAAGGCGTTTACTGGACAGGCAGTGACGATGGTCTTGTTCATATCACCAGGGATGGGGGGAATACCTGGCAAAATGTTACTCCGAAGGGATTAAAGGAGTGTCTCATCAATGCTATAGAGGTGTCTCCCCATAGTCCGGGGACTTCATATATCGCGACAACCCGATACAAATTCAACGACTATACACCGGGCTTGTATAAAACAGATAATTATGGAAAAACATGGACCAATATCAGTTCGGGAATTCCTTATGGTTCCTTTACCAGGGTTGTGCGTGAAGATGCAGACAGGAAGGGACTCTTATACGCAGGCACCGAAAAAGGGATATATATTAGCTGGAATGACGGATTGTCCTGGGAATCATTTCAATTAAATCTGCCCAAAACGCCCATTACAGACCTGAAGGTACATCAAAGAGATCTGGTAGTGGCTACATCTGGTCGATCCTTCTGGATCCTGGATGATCTTGCCCTTCTTGCGCAATACAAACCCAGTACTTCACTGATAAAAATCTATCAGCCGGAAGATGCGTTAAATGCCTCATGGGGGAGTCCGCTAAATGGTAATTCAAAATCATTCAAGGGAACCCAACCTTTTGAAGGAGTGAATCCGGCCAACGGAATGGTAATCTATTATGATTTACCTATTGTAGATAAGAACATTCCTTTAAAAATGGAAATCAGGAATTCCAGTGGGAAACTCATACGCTCGTTTAGTTCGGTAAAAGACTCTACCTACCAGGAACACAATGGAGGAGGTCCTCCGCCAAAGCCGGTTTTGTCATATGATCAGGGTCTGAACAGATTTGTATGGGATTTGAAATATCCGATTTTGGAGGGGATACCAGGGGTGTATATGGAAGCGGGTTTTAGAGGACATAAGGCTCCACCAGGAAGTTATGAGATTAAACTTACTATGGGAGGTGAATCAGTTGTGACCTCAGGGAACATTCTGCCTACTCCGGGCTTTGATGTGACTCCTGCTCAGTATGAAGAATTCGATTCCTTTATGACAGAAATGGAGACCAAGCTCAACGAGATGCATCGTATGGTGAATCAGCTTTATAAGGTGCAAGAACAACTCAAGGACTTGCTACCCTCCCTGGAGGGGCCGATAAGAAAATCGGGCCAGGAGTTGCTTAACGAACTCGAATCCTGGGATGAGGACATGGTTCAGCGAAAGTCCCAGGCATATGACGATGTGGAAAATTTCCCCAATAAATTTACTGCAGAATATATTTTCCTTATTGACCAGAGCAATAGTGTAATTCCAAAGATCAACCAGGGCTCCAGAGATCGTAAAAAAGAACTTGATTTACAATGGAATGTACTCAAGAAAAGAGGCCAACAACTCTCTGAAGAAGCTATTCCCGAGTACAATAAAGCTTTATGGGGCGCCGGGATCGGAGCGATACAATTGAATTGATTATGGGGGAATATTACAATTATATTAAAGCGCTGCATCTCATTTTTGTAGTCACCTGGTTTGCAGGTTTATTCTATATTCCAAGGCTATTTGTCTACCATATTGAGGCTCAGGAGAAACCAGAACCCGATCGTCATATCTTATCTCAGCAATTAAAGCTAATGTCGAAAAGATTATGGTATATCATTACCTGGCCTTCGGCCATATTATGCACCCTTTTTGCCGTCTGGTTACTTATCCTGATGCCTGGGTGGATAAGCCAGGCATGGATGCACGTTAAATTGCTTTTTGTTGTTTTGCTATTCGCTTATCATTTTAAAACGCATCATATGTTTCTGCAGTTGCAGCGGGATGAAGTGAGGTATACTTCAAATTTCATGAGAATTTGGAATGAAGGAGCAACTCTTGTCCTGTTCGCAGTGACCTTTCTTGTAATTCTCAAAAGTGCATTTAACTGGATCTACGGAGTTGTCGGAATTTTTGTTCTGGTCATTTTGCTTATGCTGGGGATAAGACTTTACAAAAGGATCCGTGATAAAAACCCCAATGCCTGATTTTTTCCCCGGTCAACAGCTAAAATAATCCTGTAATCAATCCGATACATTTTGTATGCTTTCGTCCAGCTCAACTTTTGGACTGATTATTGCTATCTTTAGTAGCAAATTAAAACGCATTGTTCAAGAAGTTCTCCCTTCGGTCCAGGATTTTTGTCACCATGATATTTTTAGTCTTGATTGCGTCGGTGCTTATCGCCGGAGTAACAATCTATCAATACAGGGAGCAATCCAGGGATTACCATCAGGAAAGACTGGAACGGAAAGAAGAACAGGTAAAACAAAGCATTACCTATACCTTACAGGAAACTACTTATCCCGTTATCACTGAAAATCTAGGCCTGATCTTCAAGGATGAAATTTACCGTATTGCTGATGTGCAGAATGTAAATTTTAATATCTACGATCTCGAAGGGCAATTGATCAAAAGTTCCAGGCCCAAATTCTATAACGATTCTATTTCACTTTGTCTGGATGCAGAAGTGCTAAACGGGCTGAAAGCAAGCCCGAATAAGCGCCTGGTTGAGGATAATTTAGCTGCCGGGAGTAAGTACCAGGCATCGTACACCTACATTACCGACCCAAAATTTAAACCGATAGGTATATTAAATTTGCCATATTATGAAGACAATTCCTTTAATAGTATGGAATTGCGTGAGTTCCTATTCAGACTTGGGGGGGTATACCTTGTCATGTTTTTTATTGCTATTATTCTAGCCTACTTTATTTCGAAATACATAACCCGCTCACTTGAAACTGTTTCTGAGAAATTGCACCAAACTAACCTTACAAAGCGCAATGAAAAGATTTATGTAAAAAACCCCAGTGAGGAAATCAATAAACTCATTGATTCCTACAATAGCATGATTGATCAGTTAGAACAAAGTGCGGCCAAATTAGCGCGAAGTGAAAGGGAACAGGCATGGAGGGAAATGGCCAAGCAGGTAGCACATGAGATAAAAAACCCACTTACACCGCTGCGACTAACCGTCCAGAGCTTTCAACGAAAATTTGATCCTACTAAACCCGACGCCAGAACAAAAATTGAGGAGTTTTCCAAGACCCTTATACAGCAAATTGACACAATGAGCAGTATAGCAGCTGCTTTTTCCAATTTCGCAGAGATGCCTGCCCAGCAGAATGAGACCCTTAATGTAGTGTCAACGGTAAAACTAGCTCTGGATATATTCAATGAGAATTACATCCATTTTATCTCTGAAGAAGAGAAAATTATTGCGAAATTAGACCGGACTCAATTGATAAGGGTGGTTACCAACCTGGTGAAGAATGCCATCCAGGCAGTGCCGGATGTTGAATCTCCCCGAATCCTCGTTTCCGTTACTTCGGATGGAGATTATGTTAAGATCGCTGTGGCAGACAATGGTGTAGGGATCTCAGATGAAGTTAAAGAAAAGGTCTTTGAACCTAAATTTACAACCAAATCCAGTGGAATGGGTCTTGGCTTGGGAATGGTAAAAAATATTGTAGAAACGTATAAAGGAACTATATCACTCACGTCACAACCGGGCAAAGGCTCTGTTTTTACGGTGAGGTTTCCAAAAGCAAATCATAATACAGAGATATGAGCTATAATAATATTCTCGTTGATATAGAAGACAACATTGCTGTTGTAACAATCAACCGGCCTAAAAAGTTAAATGCACTTAACACCGCAACCATCAAAGAACTCCACCTTGCATTTAAGGCGCTGGAAAAGGACAAAAAAGCAAGGGTTATTATCCTTACAGGTGCCGGGGAAAAGGCATTTGTCGCCGGGGCAGATATTTCGGAATTTTCACATTTTAACACCAAACAGGGAGGTCAGCTGGCTGCTCAGGGACAGGAGTTGTTATTCGACTTTGTTGAGAATCTTTCGAAGCCGGTAATTGCCGCAATTAACGGTTTTGCCCTGGGAGGCGGACTTGAACTGGCCATGTCCTGTCATTTCAGAATAGCCAGTCACAATTCAAGAATGGGACTGCCAGAAGTATCATTAGGCGTTATTCCCGGATATGGAGGTACGCAGCGACTTCCGCAACTAATTGGGAAAGGAAGGGCAATGGAAATGATTATGACCGGAGGGATGATCGATGTAGAACGAGCTATAGAATTTGGACTTGTAAACCACATTGCTTCTTTAGAAGAATTGATTGACCATTGTAAAGACATTGCAAAAAAGATCGCAAAAAACTCCCCGATGGCCATCAGACAGGCAATAAAAGCGATAAATGCGGGTTTTAAGAATGACGCTCATGGTTTTGATGTAGAAATCGAAGCCTTTGGAAAATGTTTTGGTACCGATGATTTTAAGGAAGGTACCTCAGCCTTTCTGGAAAAAAGAAAAGCTTCTTTTCCGGGATCCTGAGTAATTTCATTCAAATAAAACCATATGCAAAAACGAATCCTGCTTATCGTACTGCTTTGCGTGGGATGGCTTGTTGGGGCACAAGAATTTCCCGTTGATTATACTTTTGGAGAAAAATATAATGATCGGTACAAATATTCCAACCTCCTGACTATCGAAGATGATGGGCAGGGTGGCACACTTTTGGTAAGAGCCTATTATTCAGGTATGATTATAAAACCGAAAGGTTTTATAATAGAGCATTACGATGAAAACCTCCAGTTAAAATCGGAATACAATTACAAGTTAAAAGGATCCGAATTCGTCAACGGCTATTTCAGAAACGGACAACTTTATTTGCTTTTTCTGGATTATAATTACGAGACGGAAGAATACGAATACTGGGTTCATAGGAGTCCGGTTGACCCCTTTTCCTTTACAAAGGAAAAACTTTTGTCATTCCGATCTGCGCCGGTAAAGAATCCCCTCGACAAAAATTATTACAACAGAAGATTCAATTCCGGTTTTACAACAACTGTTCTGTTTCCGGAAGATAAGAGCTCTTTTGTGATCAGCACACATTATAAAAAAGGTAAGAACAACCGCCACGATATCTACCTTTTTACTTCAGGTCTCAAACAAGCTTTGTATCAGGACTTTTCATCTGAAGTTGAAGAAAAAAACTATGCCTTTGAGCGTGTTGCCGTTTCCAGGGATCTCGATCAGGTTTATATTATTGGGAAGGCCTATTTTAAAAAACGCCGCTTTACGGCTCTTGAACGAAAATTTCAATACGAACTTATTAAGCTTAACAAAACAGGGATATCCACTCAGAATTTTGATTCACCCGGAAAATATTCAGAGTCACTGACGCCCATCCTCCATAATGGAGATCTGATCTGCGTTGGCTTCTATGCCAATCGTAAGGATAATCGATATAACGGCCTTTCCTATTTCAAGGTCGACCCCATATCGTTACAGGTAAAAACATCGAAATACAATCCTTTTTCAGAACAATTTATGTTCGATAAGTTTGGACAGGAATACGATAAGGAAATAAAAAACCTAGTCTTTAAAAATGTCGTGGTTACCACTGATAATTCCATTCTTTTTAATGCAGAAGAGTACTTTGTAACACAAAGCGTCCAGGCAAATTCAAGTGGAGGCAGGCTGAGAGTGGAACGCTTTCATCACAACGATATAGTAAGTGCTAAAATTGATGACCAGGGAAATATGGTCTGGGCCAGGAATATCAATAAGTCGGAAGTAACCCAGGGTGACGGATCCTATGCTTCCTATAGTTCCCTTACTAAAAATGGAAGGACATATTTCTTCATCAGTACGGCTGCAGAGAACCCTCAGTTATTGAATAACGAACGGATCATCTTTAAACAGGGTCTGAGCAGGAACCGAAATGTTTTTGTTATCCAACTCGATGAACAAGGGAAGATGAGCTATGAAAAAATCATCGATTCGAAGGACGCGCGTCTTCCTCTGATGGTTTCGAATCCGTTGAAAAACGAACTGAAAGGGAAAGTTCTTTTCTATGCGAAAAGAGGCACTAAAAAACAGTTGGTCAATGTTGCCATAGACTAAACCATCTTTATTGTATATTGGAATAAATCCATATATTTGGATTATATCCAATATAAATGAATTCCAAACATCTTAAAGGCAGGGGTGCGCAACAGAATTCCCATAATAAGTTTGAAGCGCTGCATTCAGAATGGAGAGACGA
>JABDQK010000103.1 GCA_013042255.1 Flavobacteriaceae bacterium
TTCTCAGCGGTCTTACAAACCTGCTCCCCAGGTCGATCCCTGCAAGGTTGTAACCAGTATTTACCGCATACATGGGTACCTGATATTTTTGCTGTGCTGCACTCAATATTCTGAAGACCTCCCCAGATTCTTTTTTCTGAAGCTTTACGGGTATCAGCAAAGTACCATAATTGAAGGATTTATTTCCTGAATTGGTTGTAGATGAAAATGATCTGAAAGAAGAAGAAACCACCAGGCCTTCCGACTGTAAATGATGTAATACGGCAGGCGTATTATAATCGTCCCAGTCGACCAGATAAGCATACTCCGACCTTCCCACGGGTGTAACCGTTGACAACTGATCAACAGCAGTAACCGGTGCTCCCTGTGTCTCCCTGCTGGCGACCTTATAGTTTATATTGTAGAAATTGGCAAGCGACCAGGCCGAAGCGTCATAAAATACGCTATCCCTGTACTGGGTATAGGTTTCAAATACTGTCTGAACCATTCGGTACTGGGGTTGCTGGGTAGGAACAAAAAAAGACTTATCCCCGTTTTGAAATACCTTCACCTTGTGGAGCAGTAATTTGTCAATAAATGCTTTTACGCGATTTTGGTCATAATCATCCCCGAAGGTATAGCCCTTAATTTTAGATGCAGAAGCTCTGGAAAGGGCAGATTTAAAGAAATCCTGCTGGTATTTGCGCAAATAGGATTTGTTTTCCACAGCGGCGCGAACCGTTGTTATACTTGAGGTATATTGGTTACGGATGGTAAATGGGAATGTAATTTCTCCAAAGGCCGTCGTTTGTTTGTGTCCTCTTGAACTGGCCTGTTCAAACAACAGACCTAATCCTCCCTGTAAATCAGGATAGGAAGAACCGTAACCGGGATAAGTGCCATCAAATACCTCCTTGGTAAAATAAAGGGATCCTATGCTATCCAGGGCTTTTGCAAAATAAGCCCCGAACATATTGTTGAGGTCTACATAATTTTCTTTGGGCATGATAGGATTAAGGGAGCCGTTGGCCTTCATAGGTTCGAAAAAGTAAGAACTCTGCGAACCCATTTCGTGGAAATCGGTAACCACATTGGGATACCACTGATGGTACCATGTTAATTTCCCCCTGCTCTCCGGATTGATTGCCAGGAGCCAATCGCGATTAAGGTCGAACCAGTAGTGATTCGTCCTGCCTCCCGGCCAGTATTCATCGTGTTCTGCATCCTGGGGATCAGCAACTAAAGGAGAACCCTGGTAAGAATTCGCCCATTGGGTATGACGGTCCCTGCCGTCAGGATTGATAGTGGGGTCGATAAAGATCACGGAATTGTTGAGGTAATTTATTATTTCCCCGGCCTCTGAAGCTGCAAAGGTGTAAGCTGTGAGAAGGGCAGCCTCCGAGCTGGAAGGTTCATTGCCATGCACATTGTACGCAAGATTTATAAAGACAGGGACGTCGTTATAATTGGAGGCATTAGCGGAAGGATCTGTAAAGGCCAGATGTTTCTTCTTTAATTCACTGATGTTGGCCAGGTTTTCTGGCGTACTGATAGTGAGTATACTCAGAATTCTTCCTTCATGAGTTTTCCCATATTCGGCGAAACTAACGCGGGGAGATACCTCGGCCAGTTTTTTAAAGTATGCAACGATCAGATCATGGCGCGTATGACGTTCGCCAATCCCATAACCCAGGAATTGTTCAGGGGAGGGGATATCCTGATTAAAGGGTTCGTATTTCTTGAGAAAATATTCCTGTGCAAAGAGATTGGTAGTTAGGCACAAAAGGAGAACAAATGTAATTTTTTGCATAGTTTTAAAAGGATTATTTGGTCTTTAAATATAGGGATAAACCACATAAGCACACAGCAATTTACTACTGAATGCGGAAGATTAAAGAAGGATTAACAGACTCATGCCACCGAAGGAAAAGGCTGCGGTTCTATCTCCCTGAATTTTACAATATAATTGGTTCCTTTCTTTGATGGATCCCGTGTAATTGTGCCTTTTAGCTGTCTGGCGAGATTGTGGATCAGTTTTAGGCCAAGTGACCCACTGTTCTTCACATTCAAGGTCTCAGCATAACCTGAGCCATTGTCGCCGATCTCCAAAACATAACAGTGTTCGTCTTCCTGGTCAATTGAAATGTGGATTTCGCCTTCGTGATCATCTTTGATACCGTATTTAAGCGAGTTTGTAATGGCCTCGTTTATAAGCAGACCGAGGGGAATCGCAGTATCGATGCCCAGTTCAATATCGGGAATATCAATGTTGAGTGTGACTTTGTTGTTGGCTCCTTTGAGGGATTTTACCAGGTATTCACTTAATTCCCGCACATAGGTCTTATACTGAATTTTAGAAAGATCTTCCCTCATATAAAGCATCTCATGGACCATAGCCATAGAAATTACACGATTCTGGCTACTTTTCAGAATACTTTTTGTCCTTGGATCCGATATTGATCTGCCCTGCAGGCTGAGAAGACTTGATACGGTCTGCAAATTGTTTTTAACCCTGTGGTGGACTTCCTTCAGTAAAGTGTCTTTTTCCTCGCTACGGGCCTCCATCTCTCTTTTTGATTTGTACAATTTATGGTGTACGATCATAAGGTCCTTTCCGAAAATTCCTCCCAGCAAGTATATTGTGAACAATACACTGAGCATTGCAAAAATATCCCTGGCATTTTCAGGAACATGATTGGGGATATTCAGGGAAAAATACCTGCCCTGTGCAAAAAAGAGGATAGTAAGGATAGAGATTACAAAGAGATACGTTTTTCCATATGTTCGGGTTGTGGCATAGCCGGCCAGTACAAGTAATCCGAGGGTAAAGATAAACGGACTTTGGATTCCACCGCTCATCAAAGTGATCGCGACAGTAGAAATGAGGCTTGTTATTGAGGCAATATTATAAGTAAGAGAAAGATTTTTATGAGTTTTATAGGCATAGGTGTTGGCAAGGCTGAAAAGGGCGTAAAAAAGGAAAATATAAGAGAATACAGAGTGTATTTTTAAGAGAAAAAAACAAATCAGAAAGAATACAATGCTTAGTACAGACGTAAAAGTAGTTGCCTTGAGAAGCAGACTTTCCTTATCTCTGTACCGTTCCTGGTCGATGTAATTTTTTTTCATAATCCCTGTATTTAGCAGATATAATGGGGCGTTTACTGCTTATTTTCCTTTACCTATGCTGTAAAGCTACTTATGTTTTGGAAGATAATCAATACCCAGTAGCCCTAAAGTTTTATGTAGCCGGCGGTGGGAACAAAAAAAGGACAGCTGAAAAGCCGTCCTTTTTATCTGTGGAGATCATTGATTTTTAATCCTCTATTAACACCCATTCTCCTTTGTCTAAGAGGGGTTCTGCCTGTTTATATTTTATGGTTTTACTTTCACCAGACATTACATTCTTGATCGTAACCCGGTCATTACGGCCAATTTTAGGCCTGTCACGGATAATCGTTTCCGTTACTTGAGGCCTGCCACCCTGTGTCTGCCCTGCAGCCCTGTTCTGAGCCGCGAGCTCATCGCTGTTCGGTATCTCTTCCTTGGTAGTTTTCAAGGTCTCCTTAGAGCGTCGAACATTTCTCGCCTCCTGAATTTCCTCAGTATTCCCTGATGGCAGCTCCCCTTTAAACAGGAAGGAAACGACATCTTTATTTACCTTATCTATCATTCCTT
>JABDQK010000021.1 GCA_013042255.1 Flavobacteriaceae bacterium
CTGGTAAATGCCGCCTATAATGTTGCAGACCAGAATCCATTGGGAAGCGCTGCCGGATACGGCAGTTCATTTCCAATAGACCGCGCCATGACTACCGAGGAATTAGGATTTAAAACTCTGAAGTACAATGTGATTGCAGCCCAGATGGGTCGGGGAAAAGTAGAAAAGGTAACCTCGACAGCCCTTGCCGGGGTTGGATCTACCCTGGCTAAACTCGCTATGGATATATGCCTGTATATGAGTCAGAATTTCAACTTTATTTCTTTTCCCGACGATCTCACTACCGGTAGCAGTATCATGCCACACAAAAAGAACCCTGATGTCTTTGAGCTGATCAGAGCTAAGTGTAATGTCATTCAGGCCCTGCCCAATGAATTGTCTATGTTGCTTACCAATCTTCCCAGCGGCTACCACAGGGATTTGCAGGTTACAAAGAACAGCCTTATTCCCGCGATCCAGGAATTAAAAGCCTGTCTGGATATCACCACCTTCAGCCTTAGTAAAATAAAGGTGCGAAAGGATATTCTGGACAATCCTAAATACGACCTGCTTTTTACAGTAGACGCCCTCAATGATCTCGTTAAAAAAGGGGTTCCTTTCCGTGACGCATATCGACAAATAGCGGAGGAAGTAGAGAGTGGAAATTTTAAAACCCCGAAAGAAGCACGGCATACGCATTTGGGTAGTATTGGCAATCTCTGCCTAGAGGAAATCAGACAAAAGATGGATAAATATCGGGGGAAGGATTCCTGAGAACACTCCGACTTATTATCTTTACGGACAACAACCTAAACCAAAGTACTACAGACCATGTTCAGTTTAGTCTATCGGTCCGTTGCGAGGCCTGGATTTAGCCTGGATCAGATACAGGAAATGCTTGTAAAGGCACAGAATTTTAATCATGAGCAGGGCATTACCGGATGCCTGCTTTATTACCAGGGCGAGTTTATTCAATATCTTGAAGGGAACCAGTACAAAGTCTTAACCCTGTTCGATAAAATTAAAGTAGATCCCCGGCATAAAGATGTAGAGTTGCTGAGCTATGAAGAACGGGAAGGGAGGGCTTTTGAGAAATGGGACATGGCCTTTGAAAATTTTTTCGGTGAAAACACCCAGATAACATATCTAAAACTGCTGGTAGGCGAATACCTTTCTCAAAAAACGGAAAAACACTCAAACAATCCTACCAAAAATGTCTTCTGGGAACATGTAGGTTCTGTACTTTACTCCAAAACCTCAACTGGGAATTAGACTACTGTGTCATCCCTAAATTAATGACTTCCTGTTGGGTTAAATGGCGCCAGTGTCCTCTGGGGAGATCCTTTTTAGTTAGACCGGCAAAAATTACCCTATCCAACTTAATCACGTCATAGCCTAAATGCTCAAAAATCCGTCTGACGATCCTGTTCCTGCCACTGTGAATCTCAATACCTACCTCTTTTTTGGGGGCGTTGTTTAGGTAACTTACGTCATCCACCTTAATCAGACCATCCTCCAACATAAGGCCTTCCTGTATTTTCCGGAGATCATCTGCCTTGAGATTTTTATTCAGTTCTACGTGATAGATCTTTCTGATTCCATATCTGGGATGGGTTAATTTCTTAGCCAGATCACCATCGTTTGTGAATAAGAGCAAACCTGTAGTGTTCCGGTCTAACCGTCCCACAGGAACGAGACGCGCATTGGATGCATTGCTTATCAGTTCCATCACGGTTCTCCTCCCCTTTTCATCTCGGGTGGTGGTAATAAAATTTTTCGGTTTGTTCAGCAATATGTATTCCTTTTTCTCAGGGTTTAGGAGTCGGCCATCGAATCGAACCTCATCAGTGCGATTCACTTTAAATCCCATTTCGCTAACCGTCTTTCCATTAACTGTTACATTTCCGGCAGCGATATAGGTATCTGCCTCCCTTCGGGAACAAACTCCGGCATTGGCGATATATTTGTTCAGCCTGATGAGGCCAGGATCGGAAGTTGGTGCATTTTCCCTCTTTTTCTTAATGGGCGCGTTTCCACGTGCATAACTTTTCTTCCTGAAATTACCTGCTCCTCTTCCAGATGACTTTCCCTCTCCTTTATAATCAGACCTACTCATGGATAAATTTTCTCCAAAGGTAGCAATTTGCCCGGGTCCGGAAGGCAATCTATAGGATTCGGTTTAAAACAAGGTCGACGTCAATCAGAAGAATACTAAATACGCCCGCGATGATAATGAATTTTAGGATGTTGTGCAGCCAAACGTAGTCCTTCTTCGTGGATGCCCGCCACAGAAGGAAGATAAAAATGATCAACAGCGCCATAGCGAGTATAAAATACAAGTACATATAACCCACATCAAATATTTCAATCAGCAAAAAAGCAGGGAGTAAAGATAATCCTGCCAGGAGGGTTATAGAGATTTTGGAGTATTTCGTTCCGAACAGTATGGGTATGGTTTTATAATTCAAAGCAATATCCCCCGCGATATTTTCCATGTCTTTGATAAATTCTCTGGAAAGAATAAGGAGGAATAGGAAGATCGCATGAACAAAAATGACGGTTTCAAAATTCCTGTAATAGACAAATACTGCAAAAAAAGGTGTAATCGCCAGAGTTGCCGAAACCAAATTTCCAAGCAAGGGGAGGCGTTTTAATTTGTGTGAATAGAGCCAGATTCCAAAAATATATGCTGCAAAGAAAAGAACGGCTTTAAAAGAAACATAGCTGGCAAATAAAACCGAGAGGAAATTCAGAATGAAATAGGTGCTGAGCTTGGTTTGCTGACTAACCAACCTGTCGAGCATGGATTTACGCGGTTTGTTGATCAGATCCTTTTCAGAGTCGTAAAAACTGTTGATGATATACCCAGCGGCTATAACCAATGCCGATGCCAGAACTAAAATAAAAAGGCGTAGATCAAACACTACTTCCCGTAAAGGGAGATCAGGTGCCATGATGTAAATAGCCGCAAGGTATTGGGCTAATACAATCATAAGCACATTGTAGCCTCTCACTATTGAAAACAAACTCAACAGCTTTAAAAGCAGGAGTTTGTTCTTTCTACTAAGCATTGAAGTTGTTTTAGAAGTTGTAAACC
>JABDQK010000027.1 GCA_013042255.1 Flavobacteriaceae bacterium
GCCATCTTGGACTCTTGGGAATGCCCAGGGCCATCACTGTATAGATTGCGGCAGGTATGGCTTCAACGCCTACCATCCATCTCCAGGCATTGCTCTCAATACTACTGAGAAGGTAGTTTGAGAAAAAGGCGATCAGGATACCGAAAACAATATTGAATTGATATAAGCCAACCAGTTTCCCCCTGTCTTTAGCAGGAGCGATTTCGGAAATATAGGTTGGAGCTGCAACGGTAGATGCCCCCACGCCCAGTCCACCAATAAACCTGAAAAAGGCGAAAGTATAAGGGTCATTGGCATAGGCCGATCCTACAGCTGAAATGGTGTAGAGTACTCCTATCCAGATCAGGGTTTTTTTCCTGCCCAGGGTATTGGTCGGGATACCCCCCAGCAATGCTCCAACTACTGTTCCCCACAGTGCCATACCGATTACAACAATCCCGTGAAAACTATCAGAGGAATTCCATAATACCTGTAAAGTCTTTTCAGCACCTGAGATAACTACAGTGTCAAATCCAAAGAGAAAACCGGCCAGGGCGGCCGTAATAGAAAAGCGCAGAATCTTGCGGTCCATAAAGGTTGGTTTAGTGTAAATCTAAGGAAAAAAAATGCTCACCATCATTATTCTTTTTTGACATTCAAATCTTTAAATGGGTCGCTATATAATTTATGATCTTCTCAGTAGCCCCTTTTTGTGAGGCGATATAATCTGAATTTATGGCGCCTTGTCTTTTCATGGCAGATTCGTCTTCAAGGAGATTGCGTAGGGTGTCAGCAAATGATTCGCTGTTTTCAATCACCGAAATACCGCCGAGTTCAACCATATCCTCGGCTTCTTTAAAACCTTGAAAATTAGGCCCTGTTAGGACAGGAATTCCAAAAACAGCCGGCTCGAGAGTATTGTGCAGGCCGGTGGCGAATCCTCCTCCCACATAGGCAATATCAGCATAGGAATACACTTTGGTAAGTATACCAATAGTGTCGAGGACAAGAAACTGGCAGGATAAGAGATCGGCCTCCCTGGCCTCTGTATAATTCACACTATTCTGTGGAAGGGATTTTTGAAGAGCCTGCAGATGCTCTTTTTTAATATCATGAGGAGCGATCACTACTCTGACATTCTGCGGCACATCGGGTAACCATTGAACAAGGAGAGCTTCATCTTCCGGCCAGGTGCTCCCCATCACCAGGCAAATGTGATCCTTTTTAAATTTATCCATAAAGTCGAGCCTGTTGTCCCTTCCCAGAATCTCATTTACCCTGTCAAAACGGGTATCACCTGAAACAGAGATCTCGCTCAGGCCGGCACTTTTTAATAAGGTTTCAGAATTTTTGTCCTGCACAAAATAATGGGAGAACTGGCTCAGCGCGTTGCGCATAAACTTGCCATACCACTTAAAATAGATTTGATCAGAATTAAAGATTCCCGAAATAAGAATGGTCGGAATTTTACGTCTTTTAAGCTCATTAAGATAGTTAGGCCATATTTCATATTTGACAAAAATTGCCAAAACCGGTTCAACTCTGTCCAGGAAATTTTTAACCTTCCTTCTTGAATCAAAAGGCAGGTAGGTAATCAAATCTGCTTCCTTCGAATTTTTTTTTACCTCAAACCCTGACGGGGAGAAAAAAGTGACCAGAATCCTGTGATTCGGATAGGAATTCCTCAGGGCTTTAATAACGGGTAAACCTTGTTCAAACTCCCCCAGAGAAGCTGTGTGCACCCAGACATAGTTGTCGTCTTGTTTGAGCCTTTCTTGTAAAAGTGCATTCACGCCCTTCCTGCCTTCCACAAAAAGACGCAATTTAGGTTTGAAGATGGCCACGATCTTCAGTGCCTGCCAGCTAATAAGAATCAGAAGATTGTACAGGAAATACACCCGGGGTTCGTTTGTCGCTAAAATACGCTTCTTTCGGGAATTACATTGGTACCCGTTCCTTAATTTTGTAATATTGCGGGCATAGTTTCAGGGTATGAAAAAAATACAAATGGTTGACCTTGTAGGTCAATATCAGGAGATTAAGGAAGAAGTAAATATTGGGGTTCAGCAAGTGATGGATACGGCTGCTTTTATCAATGGCCCGGAGGTTCACGGCTTTCAGAGGGAACTGGAAGCTTATCTGGGCGTAAAGCATGTGATTCCCTGTGCTAATGGTACCGATGCCTTGCAAATCGCCATGATGGGTCTTGGCCTGAAACCCGGAGACGAGGTAATCACAGCAGATTTCACCTTTGCTGCAACCGTTGAGGTAATTGCCTTACTGGGACTTACTCCTGTTCTTGTCGATGTTGATCCTGAGACATACAATATTGACCCTGAAGCAGTGGAAAAGGCCATTACTCCTAAAACCAGGGCCATAGTACCTGTCCATCTTTTTGGGCAGTGTGCTCCTATGGACCGACTTCTGGAAATAGCCGAGAAGCATGAACTTTACCTTATCGAAGACAATGCTCAGGCCATTGGTGCCACTCATACCTTTAATGACGGCCGTAAAAAGAAGGCAGGAACAATGGGTCACATAGGTGCCACCTCCTTTTTCCCTTCAAAGAACCTGGGGTGTTATGGAGATGGGGGGGCTATTTTTACCGATGATGATGATCTCGCACATTTTATCAGGGGGATTGTAAATCACGGAATGTATGAACGCTATCACCACGATGTGATCGGAGTCAATTCCCGCCTCGATTCTATTCAGGCAGTGGTATTAAGAGCAAAATTATCGCGTTTAGATACTTATTGCGAACGAAGACGAGAGGCGGCCAGGAAATACAATAAGGCTTTTAACGGTACAGATGCAATAATTCTTCCCAAAACAGTAAATAACTGCGGGATGATTTGCAGTAGCTGTGACTGTCATGTATTTCATCAGTACACCCTCCGTATTACCAATGGCAAAAGAGATGCATTGGCAGCACATTTATTAGAAAAAGGAATTCCATTTGGGATATACTATCCCATCCCATTGCACCGGCAAAAGGCCTACGCAGATTCTCGATACAGGGAAGAGGATTTTCCCGTCACCAATCAATTGGTTAATGAGGTTATCTCATTACCCATGCACACAGAATTAGACGATGAACAAATTGAGTTTATCACATCCACCATCCTGAATTTTATTTAAATCAATATGAAGATACTAGTAACGGGAGGCCTTGGTTTCATAGGCTCACACACCGTAGTGGAATTGCAGAATGAAGGTTTTGATGTTGTTATTATAGATAACTGTTCAAATGCCTCCGAAGATGTACTCGACGGGATCACCGCCATCACCGGGGAAAAGCCCGAATTTGAGAAATTTGACCTCCGGGATAAAACCAAGGTGCTCGACTTCTTTTCCAGACATAAAGATATTGATGGTGTCATACATTTTGCTGCCTCCAAGGCAGTAGGTGAAAGTGTTGAAAAACCCTTATTGTACTATGAAAACAATCTCAGTACGCTAGTCTATCTGCTGCAGCAGCTTTCGCAAAAAGGGAAATCACATTTTATTTTTAGTTCTTCCTGTACGGTTTACGGTCAGGCCGATGAGATGCCTATTACCGAAAATGCTCCGGTAAAGCCTGCAGAATCGCCCTATGGGAATACCAAACAGATAGGAGAAGAGATCATTCGGGACAGTTGTAAAGTAACCCCTGAACTACAGGCCATTTCCCTGAGGTATTTTAACCCTATGGGGGCTCATCCTTCTGCGAAAATTGGCGAATTACCTTTGGGTGTGCCACAAAACCTCGTTCCTTTTATAACCCAGACAGGAATTGGTCTGCGAGAACAACTCTCAGTTTTTGGGGATGATTATCCAACCGAAGATGGCACCTGCATTCGCGACTACATACATGTGGTCGACCTGGCAAAAGCGCATGTAGTGGCTTTAAAACGCCTGCTCGAAAGTAAGAACGAAAAAAATTACGAGGTCTTTAATGTGGGAACCGGTACGGGTAGTTCTGTACTCGAAGTAATAAAGAGTTTTGAAAGGGTTTCCGGAGTAAAATTGAATTATAAAATCGTGGATCGCCGGCCTGGTGATGTCATCAGTGCTTATGCTGATACCTCAAGAGCAAACCGCACCCTGGGCTGGAAAGCTGAATCAACTCTGGATGATGCAATGCGATCAGCATGGCTCTGGGAGAAGAAAATCCGGGCTTAGTCAGACTGTTATTGCTTCCGGGAGATCCAGGATGAGTCCTGAGTCGTATCTAAGATATGGCAAAGGAGTATGAGAATAGCATAGAATTGCTGCAGTTTGCAGAATCTAAGGCCTTATATAAAAAGCTGGTCCATCAGCTAAAAAAGGATTTCACTCTGGCTAATATCGATTTCAATCCGTCTGAGGAAATAGTACCATCCTCCCTAAAGGAGTTGCTGAAAGAAAAGATCTACTTTTTACTACTGGAACGTTTTTCAGATTATCTCAATCTTCTTTATATCGTTGATGTGCCCGAAAAAGCATTTTCATCACTGGATGCGACAGATGTTGTTGAGGTTGCAGAGGGAGCCTGTTATCTGATACTCCGCAGGGAATGGCAGAAGGTATGGCTCAAAGATTCTTATGGGAGTAAATAGGCTGATTATTAAAAAAACACCCGGATAAACGGCATCCAGGGTTCTGCATAAAGGCTTCTGTTCTCATCGTATAGCACATCGTATCGCAAGCCAAAGGTAACAGGACCTGAATTATAGCCAATTCCAAGAAAAAGTACCGGTAACCAGTAGTCTTCTTTCAGTTCAGGGA
>JABDQK010000033.1 GCA_013042255.1 Flavobacteriaceae bacterium
ATGGAAATATTTTTTCGCTTCTGGCTGAAGGACGAATGATCAAAGAAATGGTTGCCGCCAGACGTAAATTAAAGGAAAGTGAAAAGAAATTCCGTGCACTTTACGAATTGTCTCCTACCAGCTATATACTGAGTGATTTTGAAACCGGCGAGATCCTGGACTTCAACTCCTCTTTCGAAAAAACGACCGGATACACCAAGGAGCATCTTGGAAAACTCAAGGTACAGGACATCCTGATGACCGTTTCCAAAACCCAGCTGCACAGGATCAAAAAGGAAATTGAATCAACTAGCACCTTCGGTCCTGAAGAACAGGAATATATAAAAAAGGATGGCACACAGTTTCCAGTACTGGTCAGTGGCTCTCTGGTAGGAAATAAAAAGGGAAGAAAATTACTCTGGTCAACCGCCCAGGATATTTCCGAAAGTAAATTGACAGAAGCACAGCTCAGGGAAGAAAAACAATTATTGAAAACCCTTATTGACAATTTACCCCTGAATGTTTTTATCAAGGATCTCGAATCGAGGAAAATCCTGGTAAACAAAGCTGAACTAGATTATGTAGGCCTGAAAGAATCGGATGTTATCGGGAAAAACGATTTCGACTTTTACGATAAAAAGTCGGCCCAAGTCTCAAGGGAGGAAGACCTGGAAGTGATCAATTCCCGTAAACCGATGTTGCGTAAGGAGACCATGAGTGTAAAAAAAGATGGTACAGCTACATCCTTTTTAAGTTCAAAAATCCCGTTGGTTGGCAGTGATAACAAAGTGAAAGGTCTGATCGGTATCAGTCTGGACATTTCCGACCTCAAGCGCAAGGAGGACGAATTACACGACCTGATTAATGTCACCTCTATACAAAATAAAAAGCTTGTCAATTTTGCCCATATCGTTTCCCATAACCTCAGGTCGCATACAGCTAATTTCTCAATGCTTCTAGACTTCCTGGTGAGTGAAACGGATGCAGAAGAAAAAAACAGAATTATAAAAATGTTGATGGAGGCTTCCGACAATCTTCTGGAAACCCTCGAAAACCTTAATGAGGTGGTCGCGATAAGCACCAATATAAATTTGGATAAAAAACCGGTTTGTCTCTTCGAAAAAATCCAGAATGTTGAGAAAAACCTCACGGCCTATTTAAAAAATCACAATGCTGTGATCATCAATGATGTAGAGGAAGATCTTGAAGTTAAAGCTGTGCCAGCCTATGCAGAGAGTATTCTGATGAACTTTATTACCAATGCAATAAAATACAGGAATCCGATGCGAAAACCCGTGGTCAGGCTAACGGCCGAAGCTGATGGAGACTATACTGTGTTGAGCATTAAAGACAATGGCCTTGGTATTGATCTGGAAGAACACGGCAGCAAATTATTCGGGATGTACAAAACATTTCACGAGAACCCTGACGCCAGGGGGATCGGACTATATATTACCAAAAATCAGGTTGAGGCAATGAACGGAAAAATAACTGTTGATAGCGAAGTCGGGAAAGGCACAACATTTAAAATTTACTTCAATGACAAAAATTAAAAGTGTTTGCATCATTGATGATGATCCGATTACCGTATTTGGGATTAAGAAAATGTTGAGCCTCCTCGATCTGGCGGAGGAAATTAAAACCTATGTCAATGGCAAGGAAGCTATTGACGATATCAGTGAGAGAGTAAAAAATCAGCAAACCATACCACAGGTCATCTTCCTGGATATCAATATGCCCATTATGGATGGATGGCAATTTCTTGAAAAGTTTCTTGAACTCGAGATTGAGGAAAAGATAAGGATCAACATTGTTACCTCTTCAATCGATCCTTTTGACAAACAGCAGTGGGAACGATTTAAGGAAATTACCCACCACCTGTTGGAATTTAAAAACAAACCTATCAGAAAGAATGATATTCTTGAAATTACAAAGGCAGCTTAGTGGAATTTATCCACTTCGAACAGACTTTTGATATTCGTATAAGAGTTTTCAAGTGCCTTTTTTATCTTTCGGGGACCTTTCCACTTCACCTTTTCAATCTTTTCACTCTTCTGCCCCACAAGTTTTCCTTTGTAGGATGTTTTCATTGCGTACCAGTGGACTTCCTTTAGTTTGTAAACCCCGCCTTTCTTAAAAACGTGGTAAGTGGTTTTTAGGTAATTCTCAATTTTAAGTCCTTTCACCCCGGTTTCCTCTTCTACTTCCCGTATCGCGCATTCCTCGAGAGTCTCGCCTTTATCAATCCCCCCTTTGGGAAGATCCCATTTATTGTTCCTGTAGATAAAGAGTACTTGTCCTTTTTTGTTAGTGACCACCCCGCCTGCCGCTACTGCAAGGGGAATCTTTTTAGTAAATTTCTTGAGGATTTCTTCATGGTTGGGATGATAAATATATGCCGCATCCAATTTTTTTTTGGCCAGGGCCTCGATCGCGGTTTTGATTGCCGTCCCATTAAGAGGAAAATATTCTCCGTTAACAGTTTCCGACAGCTTGTTTGTTAAAACCAGGGGAGCGTCATTAACAAAAACTTTATACATTTGCGAAATGATTTTGGATAAGCATACTGCGAGTAAAACTGCCGAACTTCTTCTGCAAATTAATGCAATTAAGTTGAGACCCGAAAATCCGTTTACATGGGCTTCCGGATGGCAATCACCTATCTACTGTGATAATCGAATTTTGTTATCCTTCCCTGTGATCAGAAACTTTATCAAAGAAGAGATTGCGAAACAGGTAGAGGAGTTGTACGGTAAACCGGATATTATCGCCGGGGTAGCTACCGGGGCAATCGGAATTGGCGCTTTGGTGGCAGAATACCTTGGCCTTCCCTTTATCTACGTAAGACCGGAAGCAAAATCGCATGGAAGACAAAACCAGATTGAAGGCCTGCTCGAACAGGATCAGACGGTAGTAGTAATTGAAGACCTTATCAGCACTGGCAAAAGCAGTTTAAATGCGGTGGACGCTCTGGTGAAAAGCGGAGCCAAGGTAAAAGGGATGATCGCCATTTTCACCTATGGATTTGATGTCGCCATTGAAAATTTCAAGAAAAAAGATATCGAACTCCACACCCTCAGTAATTATGAAACACTTGTTCAGTTGGCCTCTGACAGCCATTATATAAAAGAAGAACAACTTAATACGCTAATGGAGTGGAGAAAAAATCCTTCGCTCTGGAAACCCTGAACTTATGCACATAGAGAGCCCTAAAAAGACAGTTAATAAAAACAAAGAGGAGGTATTTACTTTTCTCACCGACCTTAAAAACTTTGAAAAGTTGATGCCAGAGTCCATTGACAAATTTGAGATATTGGATGAGGACACCTTCCTTTTTGCCCTCAACGGTATGCCTCAGATTGTTCTGAAACGAAAGGAGCAAATTCCTCATGAGCGTGTTGTTCTCGGCGCTGCAAGCGAAAAACTTCCCTTTACCCTTAGTGCGCATATAGAAGAAATAGACGCAAACAGCAGCGAGGTAACCCTTAGTTTTGAAGGTGAATTCAACGCAATGATGGCGATGATGATAAAAAATCCCATCACTAATTTTATAGGTACGCTTTCCGACAATCTTTCTAAAATGTAAGCATCTTTATTTCAGGAATTACAAAGGATACCTGATTTCTTTAAGACTGCAGGATAATAGTTCGCCTCCTTCGGCTTCCACCTGGAGCCTTCCTTCCGGGCTTACCCCCCTGATAGCCCCCATTACCTGCTTCCCGCGAATTTCATAATTTGCGCGCTGATCTCTCATGTACAAAAGACTTTCGTAGTCTTGGGTAAGGTCCTTTGTGGCTAGATCTACTTCCTCCATTGACCCGTGAACGAGATCGAGTAAACGATCAAGTATTTTATCAAGGGAATAGGACTTTCCCGTAATCTGTTTTAGAGAAGCCGCATTGGGAAGGTTCTTAAATATTTCCTGATTTACATTAATACCTATTCCAAGAATGGTTTGTTTTAACATAATCCCCTTTAAGGTATTCTCTATCAGGATGCCACAAATCTTTTTATCACCTGACATTATGTCGTTTGGCCATTTGATAGATAATTCAGGGATTTCCAGCTCCTGGAATAACTGAATCAACGAAAGGGATAAGGCCATCGAAATTGAAAATCCCTGATCTGCTCTTAGCTGGAAAAAATATTTCAAAACACTAACTGTCAGGTTTTTACCCGGTTCAGAAGACCAATTTGTTCCTGCCTGTCCTATCCCCCTCAACTGGGAATCAGCGACTAAAACGGTAAAGTCATTCAAAGGAGTTACCGCCATCAATCTCTTCAGATGGAGGTTAGTGGAATCCGTGGCATTAACTTTGATTACTTGCATAGTGTACAAATACCCCTGAAAACTGTACAATGTTATGTTAAAAACTAGGGGCAAGAAAATAAAAAAATAATAACTTTGTATAAACTAAATATTTTGGATGCAGAAAGGAAAGCCTAGCGCAGATGAGTTAATCTCTTTAATATTACAAGGAATAGAAGAAGTTAAAGGACTAGAAATTAATTTACTCGACCTTAGGGACATTGAAAATACTGTTTGCGACTACTTTGTCTTATGTAATGGTACCTCCAATACGCATGTCAATGCGATCGTAAATTCAATCCAAAAAACAGTTAGCAAAGGCATAAAAGATAAACCCTGGCATGTTGAAGGTTCTGACAATGCCGAGTGGGTGCTTTTGGATTATGTTAACGTCGTGGTTCACGTGTTTCAAAAACAGGTGAGAGAATTCTACGATATTGAAGGACTTTGGGGCGATGCGAAAGTGACGCTGGTAGAAAGTAGTTTTAATCAATAAAAAATGGCTAAAGAAAAAGACAATAATACCCCGCAAAAAAGACCAAAATTCAGCTCCTGGTGGATTTATGGCCTTATCGCAGTTCTCCTGATTGCATTCAATTTTTTTGGGAGTGGAAGTCTGGGAACCACCAGAAAAACCACTACCTCAGAGTTGCAACAATATCTCAGAGCCGGTGACATTTCTAAAATCCTTATCATCACAAATACAAATCAGGCCAAGGTCTTCCTTACCGAGGAAGCCCTGGCGAAAGATGTGCATAAGGAGGTAGCTAATAAACCTTTCTTTCCGACCACGGCAGAAATTCCGCAGTATGTCCTCGATTATGGGGATCTGCAGATTTTTCAGAATGAAATCACCGAAATAAAGAAGGAAAATTCACTGAATACCATTGTGGAATTCGACAAAGAATCGAATTTGTTCATGGACCTTCTGATTACTATACTTCCCTTTGTTCTTATCATCGGAATCTGGATTTACCTGATGAGGAGAATGTCTGGCGGAGGTGCCGGAGGCGCGGGAGGACAGATATTTAATATTGGTAAATCAAAGGCTAAACTTTTTGATGAAAAAACAGATACGAGAACATCTTTTAAAGATGTTGCCGGACTGGAGGGTGCCAAGGAAGAGATCGAAGAGATCGTGGAGTTCCTGAAAAATCCTGATAAATATACCTCTCTGGGTGGTAAAATTCCCAAAGGTGCTTTGCTGGTGGGTCCTCCGGGAACAGGGAAAACATTATTGGCCAAGGCCGTCGCCGGAGAAGCGAAAGTTCCGTTTTTCTCTTTGTCAGGTTCTGATTTTGTAGAGATGTTCGTCGGTGTTGGAGCATCAAGGGTAAGGGACTTGTTCAAACAGGCCAAAGACAAGGCTCCTGCGATCATTTTTATTGATGAGATTGATGCCATTGGCCGCGCCAGAGGCAAGAATAATTTTACCGGATCTAATGACGAGCGTGAAAACACGCTTAACCAGCTTTTAACGGAAATGGATGGGTTTGGAACCAATACCAACGTAATTGTGCTTGCAGCTACCAACAGGGCTGATGTCCTGGACAAAGCCCTAATGAGGGCGGGTAGATTTGACCGTCAGATTTATGTGGACTTACCGGATATCAGGGAAAGAAAAGAGATTTTTGAGGTACATTTAAGGCCTATTAAAACGGCTGAAACGCTTGATTTAGATTTTCTCGCACGACAGACACCGGGGTTCTCCGGGGCTGATATTGCCAATGTCTGCAACGAAGCTGCCCTGATCGCAGCAAGAAAGGAAAAAAAGGCGGTTACAAAACAAGACTTCCTCGATGCGGTTGACCGAATAGTAGGCGGGCTCGAGAAAAAGAATAAGATCATTACCAAGGAAGAAAAACGTACGATTGCCTATCACGAGGCAGGGCACGCTACTGTGAGCTGGATGCTGGAACACGCGGCACCTCTTGTTAAGGTAACTATAGTACCCCGGGGTCAGTCTCTGGGTTCAGCCTGGTATTTGCCTGAAGAACGCCTCATTGTTCGACCCGAGCAAATGAAAGATGAAATGTGTGCCACCTTAGGGGGCAGGGCAGCAGAAAAAGTCATCTTCAATAAAATCTCTACCGGAGCCCTGAGCGATCTGGAAAAAGTGACCAAACAGGCCAGAGCCATGGTGACCATTTACGGTCTAAATGATCAGATTGGGAATCTAACTTATTACGATTCCTCAGGTCAGAATGAATACGGCTTTACCAAACCCTATAGCGAAGAGACCGCTCAAAAGATAGATGAAGAAATCTCTAAACTTATAGAGGAACAGTATACCAGAGCAATTGATGTTCTGAAAAAAAATAAGGATAAACTCACCGAATTGGCGGAACGACTATTAGAAAAAGAGGTAATTTTTAAAGAAGACCTTGAAAAAATCTTTGGTGAGAGACCTTTTGAAAAGAAATTTGATAAAAAAGGCCAGGAGTTTTCCGTCAATAAAGAAGAAACAGAAGAACCTGAAGAACTGACCGAGGATAATAAATAAAGTTCCCGGTTCGTTCTAGAAATTAGTACATTACAGCTGATTAATTCAAGAAATGGGACTATTTTCCAGTTTATTTGGAGGAGGTAAGAAGAAGAAAGTTTCCAAGGCAACCGTGGAAACCAGGGGAGTTCATATGCCCGACCTCAATCTTCCCATTGATGAAAAATTTACCATCCATTTTAAAAAGAACGGGGGGAAATTCCTTTATTGCGATTCCTTTAAAGAAGTGTCTGAAGCACTCCGAAATATCGTAGAGGAAAATCAATGGAAGAACTCGCCTTTCTTTATCATGGATGAGAGATTGGAACAAAAATTTTCAAAAGAAGACATTTCTTTTACACAACAAGCTAGTAATAGCGAGATCTTTTTTACCACTTGTGAACACCTAATCGCTCAAAATGGTTCCATCCTCGTTTGTTCCAATCAATTAAAGGAAAAGAAACTCAACGAACTCCCGGAAAACGTTATTGTCTTTGCAACTACAAGTCAGCTTGTTGAAAATATCGGGGAAGGCCTTAAGGCAATCAAGAAAAAATACAAGCAGGGAATACCTGCTAACATTACCACACTCAAGCACTTTCAGGCTACAAATGAAAATGCCGATGACTTCCTGACATACGGCAGCAGTTCTAAGCACCTATACCTCTTACTACTGGAAGATTTATAGGATGAGGGAACTACTAAGGCGGTTACTTACGGGAGTGGTTTATGTGATTTTACTCCTCTCAGCCGTTTTTTTAAGTTCAGACGCCTTCGACTTCCTGTTTATGGTTTTTGGGCTTGCCTGTTTATACGAATTCAAGAAGCTTGTAAGATTAAGAGGCTACTACCTATTTGCGGCCTATCTGGGTCTGTGGTGGCTGTTTATTTATATCGTAAGGGATGCAGTTCTTATTAATATCCTAATGTTTCTTTCCATTACGGTCAACATTACAATGATCTACTTTCTGTTTACAAACAAGAAATTCTACAGGGCCTATGAAAAATTTGTCATTGGTCTCTTTTACATCGGTGGTGGATGTATTTTCCTGACCATGATCCCCTACAAGGATGATGATTTTGCCAAGCTGTTGATCATGGGAATCTTTATCCTTATCTGGGTTAACGACTCATTTGCCTACCTGGTAGGATCATCCATTGGAAGAACTAAATTATTCCCCTCTGTTTCCCCTAAGAAAACCGTAGAAGGAACTTTTGGGGGCTTTATTTTTACACTTATTGCTGCCTATATTCTTTCCCTTTACGAACCCATTTTAAAGTCGGCAGAGTGGATAATTCTCGCTACGGTAATTGTCATAATGGGCAGTCTGGGAGATCTGATTGAATCAAAATTAAAAAGATTGGCAGGAGTTAAAGACAGTGGTGCAATTCTCCCTGGTCACGGCGGGATGCTCGATCGTTTGGATAGTCTTATATTTGCAGCACCATTTGCATATCTTGTATTAAATATTTTTACCTATGTTTCATAGAGAGGGACGCACCATTATCCTCCTGACTTTCTTCACGGTGGCCATCATCATTCTTCTGGCGCATTTTTATATGGCTAATCCTACCTATAAACTAATCGTTCAGGGTCTGTCATTGGTGGTACTTATCCTTATTCTCCAATTTTTCAGAAATCCAAAAAGAATATCCAATAAAAACTTTGACGAGATCCATGCACCGGTGGATGGAAAAGTTGTTGTCATTGAACGGGTAATGGAAAAGGAATATTTTAATGAAGAAAGACTACAGATTTCAATCTTTATGTCTCCGGTAAATGTACATGTAACGAGATATCCTGCCAGTGGAGTTATTCAGTATTCAAAATACCATCCGGGGAAATACCTGGTAGCCTGGCATCCTAAATCGAGCGAGGAAAACGAAAGGACCACCGTGGTCATACGAACGCCAAAATTCGGAGATATTCTCTATCGTCAGATCGCCGGGGCCATGGCCAGACGTATAGTGAATTACGCAGAAGTTGGTGAGAGTGCACAACAGGGCGAAGAAAGCGGTTTTATAAAATTTGGTTCAAGGGTTGACGTATTGCTCCCGGTAGACGCCCGGGTAGCCGTTAAACTCAATCAAAAGGTAAAAGGTGCCATCACCTGCCTTGCTACCACTAAAGAAGATGATGGATAAGGATAGGCTGCATACCGAATTTGAGAAAGCAGTTAATTATATCAGTAACTATACTGACCCTCTTCCCCCCGATCTGCTCTTAAAACTATATGCCTACTACAAGATCGCCAATAAAAATTACAACAATCCCGGAAGTAAGACTCCCCTTATTAATGCCTTCAAAGCGAATGCACTCTTCCAGGCACAGAATTTGCAGCCAGAAGAAGCTATGGAAAAATACATTGTTCTGGTTAAAAAAGAATTCGGAATAAGCTCTTTTTAATTTCAGGCGTAAAGATCATCTATATCTGCTTTGCACAAGTCGAAGATAAATTCAGACATTTTTTGAGTTACATCTTTAAACAGACGTTCGCCTTTCTCTGCAGTGGCATTCGATGGATCCCCTACCCCGGTGTCTTCAGATATTTCAGACCACCTTCTTTCTGCCCAGGCCCATCCTTCTGAAAAGGCTTTTATTCTGAAATTTTTCGCTTTCCCATCACCCCATAGGTTTTTATCAAGGACCAGGTCGGGACGGAAATAAAGCATCAGACTGGTTTCCCTTTCATCGGCGTGATCCCCTTTTTCAACAATATAATCAGCATTCTCAAGGGCTTTGAACCAATTGGAGACACAGAGGAACATAGTGGGAAATTTCAGGCCTAATTCCCTTACCAGGGCTTTAAAGTTATTACCCCCGTGACTATTGAAAAGAAGTAATTTTTGAATACCCTGCCTCTCCAGTACGGTGATGATATCCGCCAATATTGCTAGTTGTGTGCTTGGGTTTAAATTAATGTCAAGATAGATATCAGATTGTCCCGTATTGACTCCAAATGGTATGGTCGGCAGCACTATTGGCTTAGCTCCCTTTTCCCAAGCCAGTTTTGCAGCTTCAGCAGCCAGATGATCAGCCTCATAGATATCTGTACCATATGGGAGATGGTAATTATGTGCCTCGGTAGCTGCCCAGGGCAAAATTGCCAGTTCAAATTGAGTTTGCTTTAATGCCAGCCAGTTGGTTTCTGCAAGGATGTAAGGTCTTATTGCCATATTATTTTATAAAGCGATTTGTTGTTCCATGCCTGCTCTTTCCACAAAGGTAAAGTAGAATCCACCCAAAATGGAAAGTACGAAATACACGGCAATTACGAGGCTACCATATTCCCAGATCGAATTTATTCCAAACCAGTCATTTGTTACCCAGATAAGGGCGATACCTGCAATGCCCCTGAAAAATTCTATATAAAATGCAAAATTCTGACGGTCCATCAGGCTGGTATACCCAAAAATTCCCAGAAAGACGTAGGCTCCACAAAGGAGTAGCCCACTAAATCCGATCTCAGTATAGTTGTAAAACATAAAGAGGATTAATACCAGGGTACAAACCATCTGAAAAATAGCATAGCCTTTTAAGAATCCGGAGGCCAATGTTTTATATCGTTTAAAACCGTATACATCCTGAATTACCTCGGTGGGGTATTTTTCACGCACGTCTGAGGGTCGCCAACCGGTAGGCATAAACCATATCCTGAATTTGTCTTTTATACTTTTTGTCCGCCAGGCATCCAGAGATAATCTCCATAAATGCTGGAAATTGATCAATATGGGATTCCAGGTATGAGCCGGTTTTAAAACCCCGTATTGGGGAGGTACCTGCTCCAGTTCTTCCTGGAAAGTTCCGAACCACCGATCCCAGACACAAAGGATTTGCCCAAGATTCTTATCGATATATTCCGGGTTGATCGCATGGTGTACCCGATGCTGTGATGGTGTCACTATGATGTATTCGAGCCATCCCATTTTTCCAATATGCTGGGTATGATACCAGAACTGTGCAAACAAATGTACAGGTGCGATTATGGCGATCACCTCAGCAGGAACACCCAGAAAAGCAGCGGGAAAGAGAAAAAGTGGAAAGTAGCCCAGTAAATTTGAGATGGACTGGCGTAAGGCACAGGCCAGGTTAAATTCCTCACTGCTGTGGTGTATCACATGCTGATTCCAGAAGATATTTATATGGTGACTGAGGCGATGGTTCCAGTATCCGGCAAGATCAATGGCCAGAAAGGCAACTAACCAGACCAGCCAGGTAGCTTCAATTTCTGTTATTGCAAGGTTTTCCAGCAGGAAAGGATAACTAACCAAAATCACCCCAAGGCCCAGAGAGTCTTTAACTATATTGGTAAGTCCGGAACTAATGCTGCTTACTGTATCCAATACCTTGTGATGCTGTTTTTTAACAAAATGTCCGTACAGAATCTCTATAACCAACAAGACTATAAAAAAAGGAATAGCGTATAAGAGAGCATTTGCGTAAGTTTCCATTTAGTGGTACTGTCTGTCAGGGATAAAATAACAATTGCAAAGATTGAATAAAACTAATTAAAAGGCCCAACCATAATATGTGCCCTGTGGGTTCCCGGATCCATCAACCACGGCATTCCCGGTGCGTGTGGTTTATCTGGCAAGCCTGTTGATTCTGTTGTAGCAAAAGGAGTATAGATCACATATCGAAACTTGCCATTAGGCAGCGCTCCGGTAGTAGCATTATAGTCTTCCTCCTTGCCAAA
Source organism: Flavobacteriaceae bacterium (assembly GCA_013042255.1). GTDB lineage: Bacteria > Bacteroidota > Bacteroidia > Flavobacteriales > Flavobacteriaceae > Muriicola. The sequence goes on from JABDQK010000033.1 coordinate 11,468, forward strand.
GAATACATAAAGCATACTGGGTTCTCTGGGCATAGGAAGAGCACCTGATTCAATTTCCCGACCTCTGATTTCATTGCGTTCATCCTGGGATTTACCCTGAGCATTTAACTCCCTTCCCCTGGCCATAAAAGGTTCAAGTTTTACGGAGTAGCAACTGGAACTGATTCCTTTTCTATATGGATTATCCCCTATACAAACCATATTATTAGTTCCCTTTCTCAGGACTACGAATTCTCCATCAGCATTATAACCATAGACCATGGCACCCTCCTTTTGATTTTCAGGTAAGGGCAATACTGCAGTTGCAATCTGAACTTCTTTAGACAGAATTTTTACATTCTCCTCTTGTGCACCTAAAAAAAACGGTAACACAAGGAACAAGGATACAAGTGTTTTCATTGGATTCGCTTTGCCTAAAGATAAAAAAAACAACCATCAATTTTGAGGTTGCTTATTTTTTAGGTGCAGAACGATTTTAATTACAATTCAAGGCGTAGTTATCGTTCGCATCCTTGGTCCATTGGGCAGGAATGTCGTTTAGAATCTCTTCATTGACCTTAATGCAGGTAAGTGGATTATTCTCAACCGCAAATGTGTTCAACTGCAAGCTATTGGGAATAGCCGACAGATCAATTGCCCCTAAAGTATTGTCATTGATTTCAAGAAGCTGTAAGGTACTGCTGTCAGAAATGTCCAGTTGCGTAAGGTTGTTACCCGGAACGGACAACTTTTCCAGAACATCCAGATTAGATACATTGATACTTGTTAGCGCATTATTCTGAACGTAAATAAACTTCAGAAGTGTATTTCCGGAGAGATTCAGACTGCTTATCTGGTTGTCATTTACCCAAAGATTATCTAGCATAACAAAATCAGAAATGCCCTGCAGGCTGGTTATACCCTTATCGTTCATAATAAGAGAGGTAACCATTTCAGCTTCACTGGTCAGTACTGATCCGTCAACAACATCATCTATTCCCAAATCTACAAGAGCCTGTTCAAATGCCGCATCGACGATGTCTGTTCGAAGCGCGGGTGCCATCTGTTCCTGATCTGTATCTGAATTCTCGCCGTCATTTGAACATGATAGCAATGAGGCCCAAAGAATTCCCAGAAGGATAAAATTAAATTTTTGCATAGTTCCTTTTTGGATAAATATATCACAAGTAGTTGAAAACCTGCTTCTTATTAGCTTTTTATTAGGATTTCCCTACGCTCCGGAGAGGGAGGCAAGGCTTTTCT
>JABDQK010000039.1 GCA_013042255.1 Flavobacteriaceae bacterium
TTGGAGGCAAAAAATCCATATTGCTTTTCACTGTCATAGATAAAGGTAAAATCATCGTATTCACTATTGACAAGCTTACCCAGATTTTCAGAAACGGAAGCTACCATCCCATTGGCATTCAAATCAACAGAATACACGTCTAGTCTCCCTTCTCCCCCGAGCCGGTCTGAAGAATAGTAGAGTTTTCCATCCTTACTCACAAAAGGAAAACTCTCCCTGAATTCAGTATTTACGCGATCACCCAAATTGTCTATTTTCCCTCTGATGCCATTTTCATCCACTGCAATCATAAAAATATCTGACAGGCCCTTACTTCCGGGCATATCTGACGTAAAATACAGTCGGGAATCATCAGGACTCAGTGCAGGGTTCGCAAAAGAATATCCATCAGAATTAAAGGCTTTATCTCCATTCTGATTTTTATACCAGGAATCGTCTGCTATACGCCATCCTTCGGGTTCAAGGACGGCTTTAAATATTTTAAGGCGAACAATATTGTCCTGATCCTTCACTAGTTCTCCATCCTTGAAGTTGGAAGCAGTAAAGTACATGGTATTCCCATCAGAAGTCAGGGTTACCGTTGATTCATCTACCTTGATTGAGGTGGTTTCTGCCTCCCGCGGATTGATACCGTTTCCAATGAAGTTCAATTTGCTGATGACCTGGACAGAATCTTCATCATATTCAAATTGGTACAGGTCGAGAAAATCCTTATTTGTACCGCTATGTCTGTACCTGTGAAGGTTTCCGGTATCCCTGTCTGAAGAAAAAATCAGTCCTTCTTTATAAAAAGCGGGTGCGAAATCGGAAAAATGGTTGAGGTTTATACTGTCCTTTAATTTTGAAAAATACTCCCTGAGATCCTGAATTTCATAAACCCTTGTTGTCTGGACAACTGCATTGGCTGCTGATTCGCTGAGATATTCTGCCAGTTTTTCTTTTGCCAAATCTTCTTCCCCAATTGCCCTGAGGCTTTGTCCATATCGGAAATTATATTCCGGAGGAACATCAAATCCGGGCTTTTCTTCGGCTCTCTGATACAATATCTCGTATACTTTTGCTGCATTCTCATAATCGGCGATAAAATAATAGGAATTGGCCAGTTTCATCAGCGCCGTATCCTTTACCTTATCGGGTTTCTCCATCAGGCGTTTTTGATAAACCCTTGTATACATGGTATATGTGTACTTCTCCTTTTTCTTTGCGGGAACATTTTGGGCAATGAGGTTGCCTAGCACTGCAAAGAAGGCTATAGCTATGATCAATAAACGCTTTGTCATGAAAATCATTTTTAAAAGAATCTAGGTGATACCAGACCACGGAACGAACGTACCAGTTCAAACCTCAGAAACACTTCAAAGGAACCATCGTTAAATCGTGTTCCCCCTAATTCTGTAATTTCTTTGTCGTATGCCAGGCCCAGCATGAGCTGCTCCGATATCTGGAAACCAAAAAGCGCACTGGCTGCTGCGTCCCAGCGATAGGCTGCACCAAATGAAAACTTATCATTCAGCAAGAATGTTCCGGAAAAGTCGAGCTGCAACGGAGCTCCGCCCACTGCCTTCATCAAAAAGGCCGGTTTAAACTTAAAATTGTAATTCAGGTCGAACACATACCCTGTAATCATATAGAAATTGAGTCGTTCTGTAGATTGGAACTGTACCGAATTTGCGCTGCGCTGGGAATTATCAAAATAATCGGTTTCCAGCATGTTAGGAGCAGAGAGTCCCAGATAAAAACGGTTGGTATGGTAATACACCCCAAAGCCAACATTGGGTGAAAAGTTATTGGTAATGTCTGCCCCATCATTGATGGGTTCCTGGTCAAAATTTCTCAATTGCTGAAAGTCGAGATTCAACAAATTCCCTCCAACTTTTAGTCCGAAAGACAACTTCCTCTCATCGGCCAGATCAAGGGTATAAGACATTACGGCATCGAGGTAAGTTTCCTGAACCACTCCATTTCCAATATTGTCATTGACCACAGAGATTCCATAACCCAGCTTGCTGTTCCGAATCGGAGAATGCAAATTCAGGGTTTGGGTTTTTGGCGCCCCATCGAGGCCCACCCACTGTGCTCTGTACATGGCCGCAATACTCATTTGCCCCCTTGATCCTGCATAAGCAGGGTTCACACTCATGGTATTGTACATGTACTGGGTATACTGGGCATCCTGTTGTGCCTGCAAAGTACTGCAGCTTGTGATTACCGCCAATAAGGTAATGAATGCGTAATTATATAGTTTCATGTTTTTTGTCATCAATTATTTACTCACATAGAGGTAACCACTGTCTGTAATCCTTTCCTGCTCTAAATCGTATTCAAATATATAGAAATAAACCCCTGCAGGCAGGTAGTCATTTGTACTCAGCGTGGACCTTCCTCTCGACCTGCCATCGAAGACATTGTTCTGGTTATTATAATTATCACCTTCAAAGACTGCAATTCCCCATCGATTGTATATTCTCAGGGTATTGTTTTTTGCAAAATCCACATCCCTGATAAACAGGAAGTCGTTTCTACCATCATTATTAGGGGTCACCATCTGATTGACTTCGATCTTGAAGTCGGTGATCACCTGAGAAACTAAGACCGTTACAATAGCTGTATCACAATTGGAAGGATCGGCAATTTCACAGATCGTGTACTCTATGGTATAGGTACCCGGAGGTGTTCCCGGCGCAACGCTAACAGTTCCATCAGTATTGACTGTCAAAGGTCCTGTCGGTGTAGAAGTGATGGTGACATCATCCGGATTAACCGGTTCCCCATTAAGGGTATCGTTATCCAAAACATTACTGTCTGTCACCAGTCCGCCTGCCTCCCCATCAACGAGAACTCCCCTGAAATCGTCATCTACTGCATCAATAGGTGTGACAGGTGGGGAAGGAAGCTCTGTAACCGTCATATCATCCGGATTTCCATCCTGATCAGTATCTACGTCCGTAGGATCATCGGGATCATCGGACAAGCTTCCAACTGACCCATCATCCGGAATGAAGGCGTTGACAAAAGCTGAGTTAGCAAAGAAACCATTGTCAACATCCTCCTGGGTTATGGTATAAGTGGCCGTGAATGTCGTATTATCCGATTCGCCAGGTTCCAGTATTTGGATGGTTCCCCCGCTGACTTCCACTAAAGGATCTGTAACAGTTATATTCCCCAATGGTACCGTGCCTACATTGGTGACCGTAAAGACGTAGCTAATAGTCTCACCAGCCTGCGCATACCCGTCATTATTTTCATCATTAAAGGTATCCACTTTCAATAGTGTAATATTGGCCGCACCAATAACTATAACAGTTACCGTGGCCGTATCGCAGTTCTCGGGATTCGCTATCTCACAAATAGTATATTCGATGGTATAAGTTCCAGGCGGTGTATCAGCTGCGAGGACAACACTGCCATCACTTTCGATCATCAAAAAGTCTGTGGGTGTCGAGGTCAGGGTTACTTCAGATGGATTCAACGGACTATCCCCTAGTGTATCATTGTCAAAAATATTAAGTCCAGCTATCGTTCCTCCTGCTATACCTTCTTCCGCAGTAACCGAAATGCCATCGTCAACTGCATCGATCAAATCAGGAGAAGATACTACAATAGTTACCGTGGCTGTATCGCAGTTCTCGGGATTCCCTATCTCGCAAATAGTATATTCGATGGTATATGTACCTGGCTCCGTTTCAGCATTCAGGCTTACTGTTCCATCGTTATT
>JABDQK010000042.1 GCA_013042255.1 Flavobacteriaceae bacterium
TTGATGAGGGGCCGGGCAAAGAGGGCAAATATGGCCCGTACCGCCAGAGTGAACGAAAGGACATCTATAAAAAATATGCTGAACAACTCGTTGAAAATGGGAAAGCGTATTATGCCTTTGATACTGCAGAAACACTCGATTTCCACAGAAAGGACCACGAGGAAAAAGGGAAAACATTTATTTACAACTGGCACAATCGCAAAAAACTTTCGAACTCATTAGCCCTAAGCCCTGAAGAAACCAGGGCAAAAATAGAGGCGGGGGAGGAGCACGTAATTCGCTTTAAGACTCCTCATGAAGAAACTATGCACTTAGGCGATCAAATACGTGGGAATATTGAGATAGATGCTTCTTTATTAGATGACAAAGTGTTGTTTAAAAGTGATGGAATGCCTACCTATCATCTGGCCAATGTGGTTGATGACCATCTTATGGAGATCACACATGTTATCAGGGGAGAAGAATGGTTGCCATCTCTGGCCCTGCATTGCCAGCTATACGACGCCTTTGGATGGACGCCGCCTGTCTTTGCACACCTTCCTCTTATCATGAAGCCCACTGGCAAAGGGAAATTGAGCAAAAGGGATGGAGATAAAATGGGATTTCCTGTATTTCCCCTTTCTTGGGAATCCTCATCAGGTTACAGGGAAGCGGGATATTTTCCTGAAGCAGTTGTGAATTTTCTTGCCATGCTTGGATGGAATCCCGGAGATGATCGGGAAATGTTCACTTTAACAGAATTAATTGAGGCCTTTAGCCTGGAGCGTGTCCACAATTCCGGTGCCCGTTTCGACCCTGAAAAAACCAGATGGTACAATCATCAGTATCTTCAACAAAAACCTGATGATGTGCTCGCCACTTTATTTATGCCTCTGCTGCAAGAACAGATGGGGTCCCTGCCCGAGTACGTAGACCATCAATACGTTACTTCTGTTGTTTCACTTGTTAAGGAAAGAGCTGATTTCGTCAATGACTTTTGGGAGCTTAGTTCGTATTTCTTTTCCCGACCAGAAAGCTACGATGAAAAAGCTGTGAAAAAACAATGGAAAGATCATACGCCAGGGATTCTCAAAGAAGTGTCAGGCATTTTGAGTAACATTAAAAATTACGATTCGGCTTCTATTGAGGAAGGGGTTAAGCAATGGATAACAGAATCAGGGAAGAGCTTTGGTATGGTGATGGCGCCGTTGCGATTGGTTATTGTGGGCGGACTAAAAGGTCCCCATCTATTTGATATTCTTGCCTTGATTGGCCGTGAGGAAAGTGTGGAAAGAATTAAAGTTGCCATAGAGCAATTGCCGTAAAAACAATACCATCAACTCCTTTTTATTTCCTTTGAAATAAGGTGTATATTGTAACAATTATGTTCAATTAGCGACATATTAGTTACACTATTTTCAATTCACTTTCTAAATCAATATTATTTTATGGGCAATTTTATTCTTATTCCGATTCTGTTTATCGGATTCGTTATTCTTCTGTTGTCGTTTTTTGTAGTAAAACAACAGACGGCTTTAATTGTGGAACGTTTTGGAAGGTTTCACAGTGTTAGAAATTCAGGTCTGCAGATGAAGATTCCTTTGGTAGACCGAATTGCAGGTCGGGTTAGTTTGAAAATCACGCAGCTCGACGTCATCGTTGAAACCAAAACGCTGGATGATGTATTTGTTAAACTAAAGATATCAGTTCAATACGTGGTCATCAGAGAAAAGGTTTACGAAGCTTTTTACAAACTGGAATATCCGCATGAACAAATTACTTCCTATGTCTTTGACGTAGTTCGGGCCGAAGTACCAAAGATGAAACTCGATGACGTCTTTGTTAAAAAAGACGATATCGCCATAGCCGTAAAATCGGAATTGCAGGATGCCATGCTCGATTACGGATATGACATCATCAAGACCCTGGTAACCGATATTGATCCGGATGCTCAGGTGAAGGCGGCCATGAACCGTATCAATGCCTCCGAAAGAGAAAAAATCGCTGCACAGTTTGAAGGAGATGCAGCTCGTATTCTTATCGTTGAGAAAGCGAAGGCCGAAGCGGAAAGTAAAAGATTGCAGGGGCAAGGTATTGCCGACCAAAGGAGAGAAATTGCCCGTGGCCTTGAGGAATCTGTTGAGGTACTCAATAAGGTAGGAATAAATTCTCAGGAAGCCTCAGCGCTAATCGTGGTAACTCAACACTACGATACCCTACAGGCGATAGGGGAGGAAACCGATACCAATCTCATCCTTCTTCCTAACTCACCCCAGGCCGGAAGTGATATGCTAAACAATATGGTGGCCTCATTTACAGCGAGCAATATGATAGGGGAGGCGATGAAAAAAGATTCTCCAAAAAATAAGGAGTAATGTCCTAAATTCTTAAAAAATGAAAACCTGAAGTTAGATGGCTTCAGGTTTTTTTATTTTTTATTACTCAGAAGCCGAAAATCCATATAAGGGCTTTCTCCGCACTTTTAAGGCTAATAACATATTCTGCCCCTTGCTTACTTCTAAAATGCTGTTATAAAAGCCCCTGTTGAGGCAATATTTATATTATATACCTATTGTTTTATTATTCTTAATAGTATTTGTCTATTTATTGCTTTTGGACAATTTTAGCCCAGCTGTCCCTGAGAGGAACCGTTCTGTTAAAAACTAAATTCCCTGGTTTCGAATCCGGATCAACATTAAAGTACCCTATTCTCTGAAACTGAAAATGCTCTTCTGCCTTCGCAGATGCAAGACTGGGTTCAACATAGGCTGAAATGACTTTCAGGGAATCGGGATTTATAAAATCCATAAATTCCTTATCCTTATGGGTGTCAGGTGATTCGTCAGTAAAAAGCCTGTCATATAAACGCACTTCTGCTTTTAATGCATGGGGAACAGAAACCCAGTGCAAAGTTCCCTTTACTTTGCGAAGACTTTCCTCGGTACCACTTCCACTTTTACTTTTTGGATCATAAGTGCATTGGATCTCTATAATATTTCCATTTGCGTCTTTGCTGCAACTTTCGGCTTTGATGATATAACCACTCTTCAACCGTACTTCCCCTCCTAACTTCAGGCGGAAGAATTTTCTATTTGCCTCTTCCCTAAAATCCTCCTTTTCAATGTAAAGTTCCCTGCTAAAAGGAATTTCTCTGTGTCCGGCCGACTCATCCTCAGGGTTGTTTTCTATTTTCAACCATTCGTTATTTTCTTTTGGATAGTTAGTAATCACAACCTTTACTGGATCCAGCACAGCCATTACCCTGGGTGCTTTTTTGTTGAGATCTTCCCGTACATGAAATTCAAGTAAGGAAACATCTACAAGATTTTCTCTTTTGGCAATTCCGATAGTGTCCGCAAAATTTCGTATCGCCTCCGGGGTATATCCCCTTCGTCTTAGGCCAGATATGGTGGGCATCCTCGGATCATCCCATCCCTTTACTATATTTTGTTCAACCAGCTGAAGTAGTTTTCGTTTACTTACAACAGTATGACTTAAATTTCTCCGGGCAAACTCCCTCTGTTTTGGTCTGATCTTCTTTTTGTCTACTACCTGGTCCAGAAACCAATCATATAATTCCCTGTGAGGAGCAAATTCCAGGGTACACAAAGAATGTGAGACCTGCTCAATATAGTCGCTCTCCCCGTGCGTCCAATCGTACATTGGATAAATACACCAATCGGTATTTGTGCGATGATGTGCCTTATGCAGGATGCGATACATGATGGGATCACGCATCAGCATATTTGATGCGGCCATGTCGATCTTTGCCCTAAGTACGTGACTTCCCTCCGGGTATTTACCGTCTTTCATCCCGGCGAATAATTCAAGGTTTTCTTCCGTGCTTCGATCCCGGTATGGGCTGTTGGTGCCGGGCTCTGTAGGCGTTCCCTTCTGTAAAGCCATATCTTCAGACGACTGGCTGTCTACATAGGCTTTTCCTTCTTTGATGAGCTGAACGGCCCAGTCATAAAGTTGCTGAAAGTAGTCTGATGCATAACACTCCTGGTCCCAATTAAAGCCCAGCCAGCTGACATCCTTTTTGATGGCGTCTACGAATTCTTTTTCCTCTTTCACCGGGTTGGTATCGTCAAACCTAAGGTTTACCGGGGCTGAATAACGTAGTCCCAGCCCAAAATTCAGGCAAATAGAGCTTGCATGTCCTATGTGGAGATAGCCGTTAGGTTCCGGAGGAAAACGAAAACGCAACTGCTTTTTAGGAAATCCGGCTGCCAGGTCTTCCTCAACGATATGTTCAATAAAATTCAGCGCTTTTTTTTCTTCGCTCATACCCTGTGATTAGAAGCCGCAAAGTTAAGAAAAATGGGGGTATCAGGCCCATAAAAAAGCCTATCCATACAAATAGAGCCATTTCACAACATATTTAATCAGGCCTACAACATTAAATTCTCCCCGCGGTATATATATGACATATTTGTTAATGAATACTATGGGATTTAGAAAAACTGGTGGAAATGAAAAGAATTTAGCCAGAGTAGTCCCCCAAAACTACGCCCACTTATGAAAACAAAATTATTCTACAACATTCGGGTTTTGCTGTTGCCGGTCTTCCTACTAGTCCTGAGCAATATGCATTCCCAGGTCCTCAACGCCCCGGTTGCAGCGCCAAACCAGACCCCGCCGCCAGGTTCTACGCCCTGGAATAAGGCGTGTGCCTCATCAACATTTAACGATTACTGGGTAAGATTTACCTGGAACCCACCTATGGTCAACACGGATAATGAATTTATTCTTGAACTCTCAGACGCTGATGGAGACTTCAGTAGTCCGGTTGAACTGGCGAGGGATGGAAGCAAAAATCTCGTTTTTGATTTCTATATGCAGTTCGCCATCCCAACTGACACCCGTGGTGAAAATTACCGGCTTAGAGTACGAAGTACGAGTCCGGCCGTTACAGGTCCGGCTTCAGATCCTTATCCCATGTACTACATCAGCGTAAACACAGGGTTGACCATTAGACCGCAAGGTCAGGCCGACTTTGGTGACGGGACAGCAGAAGTCTGTGATGGTAACTCAATTACCCTTGAGGTCTATGATCTCGCGAATGCCGATACATACTCTTACAACTGGTATCGTTCAGGGACATTGCTTTCTGAGAAATCAGAATCGATCACCGTTACCACCTCAGGTATGTATAACGTAGAAATTGATTACGGAGCCTGTTCGGGTTCAGGTAATACCCTATCCAATATAATAGATGTAACGACGGGTACAAGCCTGGGTATTGCGATAAACCCTCCGGCTAAAACCGATCTATGTTCAGGAGAGACCTTGCCTCTGGAGGCCAATATCAACAATTCTAGCCTTACATACACTTGGTATAAAGATGGGGCAGTGATTCCATCTTCAGACAACTATATATATACAGTAGATGCATCCATCCCCGATTTTGAGGGCGATTATCAGGTAGAGATCTTCGGACCCGGAGCATGTATCGAGCGCTCTGCAGTTGTTACCATTACCAATGCAGGTAATTTTACTGTGACCAGAAATAACCCAGCTAATGTAGTATTGCTGCCCGGACAAAACACAACATTAAGTGTCACCACTGATGCATCCACTCCTACTTACCAATGGTATAGAGATGGGAGTCCGGTTGCCGGAGCGACATCATCCAGCCTGGTCGTCAGTGATACAGAAACAGGAAGCTATTTTGCCAGGGTTACCCTGAGTGGTGGGGCCTGTACCTCAACTTCGGTTGATTCAGAAGTTACTGAAGTAGTTACGCCTGCATCATTTGAAATAGTTGTTGACTATGCTACCTCCTATGTGGCTTGTGAAAATACAAGTATTGTCCTTGAAGTTACTGCAATAAATGCGATCGATTCAGGAGGAAACAGCACTGATGTTACCAGCTCTGTGATCAATAATTTTTCATATCAATGGCAAAAGGACGGAATTGATGTGACTGGAGAAACGGCTAGCTCTATCAGTCTGACCAGCCCTGCCGAAAACGGCGCATATACACTGGATGGAGATATCAGCACCTATTCTAGTACCTCTAATTCCTTAAGTGTACAATTATTAGTCAATGAAACCCTTACGATCACAAGTACAGGAACGGTAAACTGCGGACCTGCAGAACCAATTACCATAAGTACTACTACCGACCTGAGTGGTGAGACATTTACCTGGTATCAAAATGGTATTGACATGGGCGTTGCCACACCTGAACTTTCAGTTACCGAAGCAGGAACATACCAATTGGTATTGATGCGAAATGGCTGTCCTCTGCCGTCCAATGAAATAGTTATTACTCCTTTTGATGAGGATCTTATTGTCCTTGATCCCGGAGCTGACATCGTCTTTCCAGAAGGAGGTTCCAGAACGGTAACCGCTAGCGGGGGAACAAGCTATCGCTGGTTAGACAGCAACAATGTAGAAATGAGCAACAGCGACTCCATGACCTTTTCTGAAGAAGGAGATTATACATTGGTCGCTTCCGTAGGCAATTGCCAGGTAATAAGAGATGTAAGTGTAACCTATCTAGACACTTTTAGGGTGCCCAATGTGATTACGGTAAATGGTGATGGAGTCAATGATCAGTGGATCATTCCCAACTCTTATTCCTACCAATCAGATGTGAATGTTATCATATATAATGAAAAGGGCGTTGAAGTCCTGAATGAGTTTAACTATCAAAATAACTGGCCTTCCTCTTCGGTCACCTTTGCGAAGCAGAACATGGTGTTCTTCTACAAAATCAGGAACGGAGGCGAAGTCCTTAAACAAGGAACTATTACTGTTATACGTTAACCAAACCAATGAAACCAAAAATTTCCCTCTTACTGCTATTATGCGTGATGTCCTTTCTGGGTGTAAATGCCCAGGACGAAAATCCGTTTATTACGTATGATGTGCCTTCCCAGAACCTGCTGAAGTTCAACAGGTTTCTGATTAATCCGACCTTTTCCACGGTAAGGGAAAACAAGTCGTACATCAACCTTTTACACAGAAATCAGTCGGTAACCTTTGACGATAACAACCAGACCTATTTTCTGAGTTATAGTGGGCGGATGAACGACCGTACCGGATTAGG
>JABDQK010000043.1 GCA_013042255.1 Flavobacteriaceae bacterium
GTAAACGAACACTTTCCAGTACATTATTCGCAAAGGCGTACATCAGGAGTCCGGTTGCCTCTTTCCTTGGAATACCTCTTGACTGCAGGTAAAAAAGGGCATCCTCATCCAATTGTCCTATAGTACATCCGTGTGAACATTTCACGTCATCTGCAAAGATCTCAAGCTGAGGCTTGGTATTGATCGTTGCCTTGTCGCTGATCAGTACATTGTTGTTTTGCTGAAAGGCGTTTGTTTTCTGGGCGATCTTGTCAACGATGATTTTTCCATTAAAAACACCGGTGGATTTCTCCCCGTAAATTCCCTTGTAATCCTGATGGCTTTCGCAATTAGGCTGCTGGTGATGGACCAGGGTATGATGATCAACGTGCTGTTTTTCACCAAGGATGGTTACACCTTTGAGCGTAGAATCGATATGTTCCCCATTCTGATAGAAATTGAGATTATTTCTGGTCAGCTTACCGCCGAAAGAGAAGGTGTGAACTTTAACTACACTTTTGTCCTTCTGGGCGATATAGGTATTATCTATCAGGGAGGCATCCTTACTGTCGTTCTGGACCTTGTAATAATCTACGATGGCATTCTCAGCCGCGAAGATCTCGGTAACACAATTGGTAAGGACGGCATTGCTTGTCAGGCTCTGATGTCTTTCTATTACCTGTAATTCTGCATTTTCCTCTGCAATGATAAGGTTTCTGGGTTGCAGCATTAGGGAAGCTTCATTCCCGGTTGCAAAGTGCAGGATCTCAACTGGTTTTTTCGGCGCCTTGTTTTTTGGAATATAAATGTAGGCTCCTTCCCGGCTAAACGCGGTGTTCAAAGAGGTAAGGCTCTCGTCTTTTGAAGCTACTTTGTTGAAATACACATCTATCACAGGCTTGTACATGGGCTTGGTCAGTGCAGAGCTCATCAAGCAAATATCCACCCCGTCATGGGTCGTTTCAGAAAGATATGAACTGTAAATTCCGTCGATAAAAACGATCTTGTATGTGTCTATTTCGTGAAGGAAGTACTTCTTAACCTGATTGTATTCCAAAGAGTTTTCCTCCTTGGGAAAGATGCTGAAGTCTACCTTCTGCAAATTGTTCAGGGAGGTGTACTTCCATGCTTCATCCTTCTTCGTCGGGAATCCTTTTTCTTCAAAATTCTTGATGGCCTCGGTTCTGATATCGTGAATGGGGTGATCCACATCCACATTGTTTTCGAATGCCATGAAGGACGATACTAATTTTTCCTTTAGATCCATTTTGAATTTCAATCATTTACGATACCCCTCACGGGATACCAATCCTAATTATTTTTACGCTACCGTTTCTTGTTTCAGCCAGTCGTATCCTTTTTCCTCGAGTTCCAGAGCCAGTTCTTTGCTGCCAGATTTTACGATCTTTCCATCGTGTATCACGTGCACCTTATCCGGGATAATATATTCCAGCAGGCGCTGATAATGCGTAATTACGATCACTGCATTGTCCTTGCTCTTCAATTTATTGACCCCGTTGGCTACGATGCGCAGAGCATCAATATCCAAACCGGAATCGGTCTCGTCGAGAATCGCCAGTTTTGGTTCTAGCATCGCCATCTGAAAGATCTCATTTCTTTTCTTCTCCCCACCTGAGAATCCTTCGTTGATAGATCTGGAAAGAAACTTTCTGTCTATATCCAGTAATTCCGATTTTTCCCTGATAAGCTTCAGCATCTGATTGGCAGGCATATCTTCCATGCCGCGAGCCTTTCGCGATTCGTTGATGGCCGTCTTCATAAAATTGGTGACAGAGACCCCCGGAATCTCAACTGGGTATTGAAAAGAGAGAAAAATGCCCTTATGTGCTCTTTCCTCAGGAGAATCATCTTCGAGATCCTCTCCTTCAAAAACGACAGACCCCTTGGTGATCTCAAAATCTTCATTCCCTGCAATAACAGAAGCCAAAGTACTCTTCCCGGAACCATTTGGTCCCATAATAGCGTGTATTTCTCCTGGATTAACCTCCAGGTTGACTCCCTTCAGAATTTTCTTGCCATCTACTGTGGCATGCAGATCCTTAATTTTCAACATATCGTATTCGTTTTACTTCTTAACTGAATTACTTTTTACCCAACAGAACCTTCTAGACTTATTTCCAGGAGTTTCTGTGCTTCCACAGCAAATTCCATTGGCAATTTGTTCAACACTTCCTTACTAAAGCCATTTACAATTAATGCGATTGCCTTTTCGGTATCAATTCCTCTCTGGTTACAGTAGAAGATCTGGTCTTCACCAATTTTACTGGTGGTTGCCTCATGTTCTATCTGGGCAGTTTTGTTTTTCACTTCTATGTACGGAAAAGTATGTGCTCCGCATTCATTCCCCATCAACAGAGAATCGCACTGAGAAAAATTCCTGGCATTTTCAGCCCGACTGTTCACCTGAACGAGTCCCCGGTAACTGTTTTGTGATTTTCCGGCCGAGATTCCTTTTGAAATGATAGTACTCTTGGTATTCTTTCCAAGGTGTATCATCTTCGTTCCTGTATCGGCTTGCTGAAAATTATTGGTAACGGCAATGGAATAGAACTCTCCTATAGAGTTATCTCCCTTTAAAATACATGAAGGATATTTCCAGGTGATGGCCGATCCTGTTTCTACCTGCGTCCAGGAAATTTTGGCATTCCGCTCACAAATTCCCCTTTTGGTTACAAAATTGTACACTCCGCCTTTCCCTTCCTTGTCGCCGGGAAACCAGTTTTGAACGGTAGAATATTTGATTTCTGCATCGTCTAAAGCGATGAGTTCAACCACCGCTGCGTGGAGCTGGTTCTCATCTCGTGATGGGGCGGTACAGCCTTCAAGGTAACTCACATAACTACCTTCATCAGCCACTACAAGTGTTCTTTCAAATTGTCCGGTTCCTGCCTGGTTAATCCTGAAATAGGTAGACAGTTCCATAGGACATCGGACCCCCTTGGGAATGTAGCAGAACGATCCGTCGGAGAATACTGCCGAATTAAGGGCTGCATAAAAATTATCCTTTTGCGGGACAACGCTGCCAATATATTTTTTAACCAGTTCGGGGTGTTCTTTAATCGCTTCTGATATCGAGCAGAAGATAATACCTTTTTCGGCCAGGGTCTTTTTAAAAGTTGTTGCTACAGAAACCGAATCCATAACAATATCCACGGCAACTCCTGCCAGTTTTTTCTGTTCATCTAGGGAGATCCCCAGTCTTTTAAATGTATCGAGTAACTCAGGATCAACCTCATCGAGGCTGTTGTATTTGGGCTTCTTGTTAGGAGCTGAATAATAACTGATATCCTGGAAATCGGGTTTTTTATACCTGATGTTTGCCCATTCGGGTTCTGTCATTTCCTTCCAGCCCCTAAAAGCTTCCAGACGCCATTGGGTCATCCAATCTGGCTCTTCTTTCTTTTTGGAAAGAGCGATCACTACCTCTTCATTCAGACCTTTGGGAAAGGTGTCTGATTCGATATCGGTATAGAAACCGTATTCGTATTCTTTGGTTTCCAGCTCTTTCTTTAACTCTTCTTCTGTATATGCCATGTTGCGTATTGTAAAAATCTATAAAGAAAAACTTTCCCCGCAGCCACAGGTACGCTGGGCGTTGGGATTATTAAAAACAAATCCTTTTCCATTGAGGCCTCCGGAATATTCCAGGACCGTTCCTACCAGGTAGAGAAAGCTCTTTTTATCTACCAGAATTCGAACGTCGTTATCTTCAAAAATCTTATCCGATTCACTGATCTCGGAATCAAATTTCAATTCGTATGACAGCCCACTACATCCGCCGCTTTTTACGCCCACACGGACATAGTCTTTTGATAGGTCATAGCCTTCTTCAGACATAAGGACTGATACTTTCTTTTTGGCCGTTTCTGATACTTTGATCATCTTAATTGGACTTATTCTAAATAGTTTACAAATATACACTAAAACTGGGGTATTCAAATAGATCCTAACATTATAATAACATATATGAGGATCAGATATTTCTATGTCTCAGATAAGGAATAACGGTAAGAAAATCAGGATTACAAAAGGAGGCGGCTGAGGATCATTCTATTTTGATCACAATGAGGTCTGTACCTCCTTTATTCTCGAGCGGGAATAAATCTGTGCTATTACTTTCTCCAACCACGAGAATACCACCATCCCCGGTTTCTATAGCATCGAATCCAAATTCCAGTTCAGTGCCTCCATAGGCCTGCTGCCATTCCAGGCGGCCCTGAGTATCAATTTTCAGCACCCACAGATCGTTCTGCCCTGCGTTGGTTTTCACATCCTGGTCGGTACTTTTAGCATTCCCTGCGATCACGAATCCCCCGTCGGCTGTAGGACGTATACTATCGGCGGCTTCAAAATCGGATCCTCCAAAAGTGCGTTCCCACAATAAATCCCCCTCAGCATCGATCTTAATGACCCATATCTCAGAACCTCCATGAGACGCTGCCACGTCTCCATCCATACTAATGGTACTCCCCGTGATAATATAGCCCCCGTCTTCGGTCTTTTCAATATCCTGAGCTATGTCGATTCCTGAACCTCCGTAAGACCGTTCCCAGACAAACTGCCCTTCTGAATTAATTTTTACTACCCAGAAGTCGTATGATCCCCTGGGATCAGAGATATCAAAATCATCGCTTTCTGAAAATCCGGCCAAAACATAGCCCCCGTCATGAGCATTCACAACTGCATGGGCCCGGTCATTGTTGGTCCCTCCGAAATACTTACGCCATTGAAGTTCCCCATTGCCGTTGAGTTTGGTTCCCCAGAATTCACCTACCCCATGCCTTGTAAGGGTATAGGATTTATCTGTATATCCATCGGCCCTGGCGGAAGTGATGTCGAGAAAACCGGTGAAAAAGAATCCGCCATCCTGGGTTTCCAAAAGGTCATAAGAATGGTCATGTCCCGAAAAACCAAAACTTTGTTCCCATTCCACATTCCCCTGTGGATCCAATTTTAATATCCAGTTATCGTGAAAACCTTCGTTGTTACTCGCATCCCCATCGTCGCTCATCGCATATCCCGTAATTGCGAATCCGCCATCTGAGGTTTCCACTACAGCCTGTCCCCGATCATCCTTACTTCCGCCATAAGTTCGCGACCAGAGTAGGGTGCCCGTAGCATTTATTTTAATCAACCAATAGTCATTTACTGCTGTGGTTTTTCCAGTGAGATCACCATCGGTACTATTGGAAAAACCAAAAATAGCATAGCCTCCATCCGATGTGCTGATCACGGAACGTGGAGTATCGTCTCCAGTTCCTCCAAACGAAGTTATCCAGGCTACTTCACCTTTAAATTCGGACAAAGCCTCCGGTATGCTCTCTGATTTGTCATAAGAACAACTCAGCAGAACAAGTGAAACAAGGAAAACGATACTCTGTTTAAACATGTTTTTAGTTTGATGCCTCTATAACGAAGAATCCGGAATTAATGTCGTTAAGAATGATCTTTCCACTATCAAAGTATGGATAAACACTCCATACCCCATCAAAAGAAGCACTATTACCGCTTGGATAACTATCAAAAAAACCCTTTTCCACGATTGTACTGTTTTCGATACCAGAAATATCAATAACGCGAAGTCCCGCAGTATAATTAGCCAAAAAGTAATCATTGCCTTTCACATACCCATTATGATCAATGGCCATGGTAGTTCCTAAATAAGTTGTGTGAATAACCGGAGCGTCAAGATCAGAAAGATCAAAGACTAGAGTTCTAGAATTAAAACCAGCCCTAATCTCATCAAGTTCATCTCCTAGAATAAAATATTTCTGATCTTCGGTAAACCAACCCTGATGTGTATACCAAACATTGCTATATTGAAAAGAGGAGATTTCTATTGGATTGTTTTTATCAGAAACGTCAATAACAACAACTCGGTCTTCATTGGCCCCGATAAATATTTCCCTTCCTGTATAATCTGCATCCGGACCGTTGTAAAGGACCACCTGTGCATCGTGCGTATATCCACTATCACCGTAACCTCCTGCTGCTACAGGATCGAAAGGATTCTGAATGTCTATAATATGTGTGCCTCCACTGTAAGTGTCTGTCCCAACGGCATATGCAAAACCTGTGGCCTCATTAATTACGATGTTATGAGAATTCCCAAAGCCTGTATAGCGCGTATCTGCAGAAAACGTCACTGGTGGGTTACTGACAGAAAGTAATTTTTTAAGATCAAAAACCTGCATTCCATGCCCTCCTGCCTCTG
>JABDQK010000050.1 GCA_013042255.1 Flavobacteriaceae bacterium
CTTCATTGATACGCTCAACGGTTCCGTTAAAGCCGTTGAAAGGACCATCTATCACTTTTACGGTCTCACCTAAAACAAAAGGTATGGCTACACTGTCTGTATTTACAGCCAGTTCATCCACTTTACCGAGCATACGGTTTACTTCCGATTTCCTCAGCGGGACGGGATCGCCACCTTTAGTTTCTCCCAAAAAGCCAATTACATTGGTAATGGACCTTATAATATGGACCATTTCTCCTCCCAGGTTGGCTTTGATCATAATATATCCGGGAAAGTAAACTCTCTCCTTGTTGATCTTTTTCCCATTCCTGATCTGGACTACTTTTTCTGTTGGTACAAGAACTTCTTCCAGATAGTCACCAAAACCGGCTCTTTCTACTTCAGATTCGATATAGCCTTTGATCTTGTTTTCCTGACCACTGACGGCTCTTACCACATACCATTTTTTCTCCAATACTTCAGACATAGAACCGATTTAATTTAAGGTATCAAAATACAGTTGAATTAATTTGCTAAAAACCGTATCCACACCCCAGGTAGCCAAGGCGAATAAAATGGAAAATACAGCGACAATTACCATCAGGTTTGAAGACTCGGCCCTGCTGGGCAAAGTAACATTGTGCTTCAATTCTTCAAAAGATTCTTTAATGTAGGTAATCATCTTGTACTTGTTTTTGGGTTGTAAAATTCTCCTTCGATGTTTTTTCCAACCGTCTCTGTTTGTGCACGGGAGGAGAGACTCGAACTCCCGACACCTGGTTTTGGAGACCAGTGCTCTACCAACTGAGCTACACCCGTATTTATTTACATTGAAAGGCATCCCGCCGTAGCGGGATACCCTTAAGTATATAAAATTTTACTTTTTAATCTAAAATTTTGGTGACCTGTCCGGCTCCAACAGTTCTACCTCCCTCGCGGATCGCGAAACGCAGTCCAACGTTAAGGGCAATAGGCTGAAGAAGATCAACAGTTATGGTAAGGTTATCCCCAGGCATAACCATCTCAACACCACTAGGAAGATTAATAGTTCCCGTTACGTCAGTTGTTCTTACATAGAACTGTGGACGATAGTTGTTATGGAATGGAGTGTGTCTTCCACCTTCTTCTTTTTTAAGGATATAAACTTCCGCTTCAAATTTAGCGTGTGGTGTAACCGATCCCGGCTTACAAATAACCATACCCCTTTTGATATCAGACTTCTCAATACCTCTTAAAAGGATACCAACGTTATCACCAGCTTCTCCTCTGTCAAGGATTTTACGGAACATTTCAACCCCTGTAATTGTAGAAGTTAATTTTTCAGCTCCCATTCCGATGATATCTACAGGATCTCCTGTGTTAGCCACACCGGTTTCAATTCTTCCGGTAGCAACTGTTCCACGACCTGTGATAGTGAATACATCTTCAACAGGCATTAGAAAATCTTTGTCTACATCACGCTTAGGCATTTCGATCCAGGTATCAACAGCTTCCATCAATTCCATCACAGTGTCTACCCATTTTTGCTCACCGTTAAGTGCACCTAAAGCAGATCCGGAAATTACAGGACCGTTATCTCCATCATACTCGTAGAAAGAAAGTAATTCTCTTACTTCCATTTCAACAAGCTCTAACAATTCCTCATCATCAACCATGTCTACCTTGTTCAGGAAAACAACGATACGAGGAATTCCCACCTGACGTCCTAAAAGGATGTGCTCACGAGTTTGTGGCATAGGTCCGTCTGTTGCCGCAACAACTAAAATTGCACCGTCCATCTGAGCAGCACCAGTAACCATGTTCTTTACATAGTCGGCGTGACCAGGACAGTCTACGTGAGCATAGTGACGATTTGCAGTCTGATACTCAACGTGTGACGTATTGATCGTTA
This sequence comes from Flavobacteriaceae bacterium, assembly GCA_013042255.1. GTDB lineage: Bacteria > Bacteroidota > Bacteroidia > Flavobacteriales > Flavobacteriaceae > Muriicola. Next base: position 1,871 of record JABDQK010000050.1, read on the forward strand.
TACCCCTTTCTTTTTCTTCAGGTGCATTATCAATAGAATCAAAGCTCCTTACTTCAGATAATCCTGCGTTGGATAATACTGTAGTAATAGCTGCTGTCAATGTAGTTTTACCGTGATCTACGTGTCCAATAGTACCAATATTTAAGTGCGGTTTGGAACGATCAAAAGTTTCCTTTGCCATTTTTGTGAATT
>JABDQK010000052.1 GCA_013042255.1 Flavobacteriaceae bacterium
AGGAATGCTGCTATCGATAAATTGCGTTCAAAATCCTATAAAAAGAATAAACAAAACCTTTATACAGATAATTTCGTAGGTACTTTGGAAGCAAGTATGGAAGATGACTCCACGCCCGATACCTCAATTTTAAAATCCTTATTGAAAGGATTAAAGGGGAAATGCGTTTCAGTCATTGAAATGCTTTATTTTAAAGGTTATACACAAAAAGAAGTTGCCCAGGAATTGTCAATTCCCCTGGGGACGGTGAAGACCAGGAACCGGGACTGTATTGGCAAACTCCGAAAAAATATGACATTGTTGCATGGACATTAAGGACTACATAGCATCAGGGATACTCGAGCTCTACGTTGCCGGGAAGCTCTCCGAAAAGGAGAACCTGGAGGTAGCTGCTATGGCACAAAAGCATGCGGAGGTCAGGACCGAAATTGAAGCCATCGAAAATGCTATACTTGAACTCACCCGGGCGGCATCTCCAAACAATACACCTGATTTTCAGGAGATAAGGGATAAAATCACAGTTCCAGAGACTAGAGTGATTTCTATGGAAAAATCCAGCTCTGCATGGTTTAGCTATGTGGGATGGGCGGCTTCAGTACTTTTGGCCGTGGGTTTACTGTGGATGTACAATAGCAATCAGCAGTTGAGAACACAAGTAGAAGAAGCGTCTCAGGAAAAAATGCAACTGGAAGAACAGATCGCCAACGCCAATAATTCGCTCGAACAAACAACAGACCTCCTCAATACCATCCGTGAAAAGGAAATATCAGTTATTTCCCTGGCAGGACAGCAGGTCTCACCTGATTCCTATGCGAAAGTGTATTGGAATAAAAATGAAGAGAAAGTCTATATCGATGCCATGGGTCTGCCAGAACCACCTCCGGGGATGGTCTATCAGGTCTGGTCTTTGAAACTCGATCCTTTAACCCCTACCAGTGTGGGACTGCTTGAAGACTTTGTTTCGGATGAGAACCGGATCTTTGCCCTTACCAACGCCAATGAATCGGAAGCCTTTGGCATTACCCTGGAACCTGCAGGAGGCAGCGAGTCTCCAACCCTGGAACAATTGTATACCCTTGGCGTAGTTTCCTCATAAAAGGAATTTCTGAGAATCAAAAAAGGGACCTGCAATTGCAAATCCCTTTCTACACCTGTATTACTACTTATTAAATGAGCTTTAGAACAGTAGGTGTGACAACACTAAGGATCATCTCCTTCTGGGTCATATGCACCTCACAGATCTGATAAACCTCCTGGGTAGCGTCAATTCGCAATAGGCCTTTGTAGTTTTTTCTAGTTCGCATGATTTGGGATTTTAAATTGATTTATGTTAAATATAGGTTGACTTTTTATCGAAATATATGTCGCTTCGCTCCGAGGAATCCTTTTATAGATAGATGGCACAGAAGTATCGATTAAGAAAAACCCCTTCCAGTGAAGGGGTCTTAGGTTGGTTTAAATTATGCCCGGTTGTAGTGGAAGGCTATTTGCCCAAGCTGCCCGATGATTTTCACCGAGTCTTTCATTGAAAGTTTAGAGCCATCGGCATGTATCCACCTTTTCAGGGGTTGTTCACAGATGAGCTTTTTTGCCTGGTCTTTCCCGTAGAATTTCTTCATCCGCATAAAGATCTCCACGTCAAACAACCAACGGGTTATAAACTTTTTCTCAAAGATAGGAGCCACCATATCGCTCTTCATAATCTTTGCTCCGCACTGGGTATCCTTAAATGGCATCCCCAGAATGGTCTGTATGATGATATTGATGGTTTTACTGATAATCTTTCTGGCAGATTCCTTGGTGATATCCGCACCCATTCTGCTGATACGGGAGCCACTTACGATCTTAAATTCAGAATTTTCCAGGGTCTTTACCAATTCATCGAAATCTCTGAAATCGGTAGACAGGTCGGCATCAAGATACCCTAAATAGTCGAATTGAGGGTCCTTAGACAAATGCAGTATCCCCTGGCGAACGGCTTCGGCCTTTCCGCCATTTTTCTCACAATTGTAAACGCTGATGGTATCTTCATTGCCCTTTCGGAGTTCATTTAAAACCTCCAGGGTGTTATCGGTACTCCCGTCATTTACAAAACATAGGTGGTATCCCAGGTTTTCGGTGGCGAATTTCTGGAACACTGCGCTCGACAGTCGTTCTTCCTCATTGTAACAAGGGATCACAATGCCTACACAATATTTCTGTAACATCTGGTTGTTCTGTTCTGATCTTTTCCCAACCGGAATAGCACATGTCCCGAGAATACGCTCGATTCGCGCTGCCATCTCATTGAGGCTTACGGGCTTCTTCATATAATCATTGATACCCAGGTCAAATCCGTCAACAATGATCTTTTCATCTGTATTACCAGATAAAACAAGAATGGGGGTTTCGGCAGACTGAGTGATTCTGATGTACTTTACTACATCAAGTCCGCTCATCCCCGGCATGTTGATATCAACAATGACCATGTCAGGATTAAAATCGTCGTAGAGGGCGATTCCTTTTTCTCCTGTATCGGCTATGCGAACATCGTATCCTAATTCGGTAAGTTTTTTTTCTACAGACAGCAAGATGAGTTGCTGGTCGTCAATGGCTAAAATTTTCATAGGTTAAGTATTAAATTCTTATTTGGGTTAAGCGAATTCAGATTCTATTTTATCTGATTTCTGAAACAAAAGTAGCCAGACCTGCTCTCCAAAATGAGGCTGAAGAGATGAATGACGATTTTCTGTAGGTGAATGGAGGCCTTGTTCCTGTGATCGATAATGCCCCAATACCACAATATATCTACCTTTATAATGTTATATTTTCCTACAGGAAATAGAAATGAAGCAAACAAATTTGTTATTGTTGCTTGCCCTTGTAATTGGGCTTGGGTTTCATGGTTCGGCCTTGTTCTTTACGCTGGAGTCAACCTATGATGCGCTTATTCATTTATTCTTTGCAGATCATTACGCCACCAAATGGTGGGAACCCTGGGAATATAGATGGTATACGGGGTTTACGGTAATGGGCTATCCCCCCCTGGCGCATCAGATGATGGCGCTTTTTTCGTTTCTTGGCGGCCTCAAGTTTGGCCTGTACTCAGTAGCCCTGGCTGGGATCGTTCTGTTTATTACAGGGGCGTATCGCTTTGGGTTGCTGTTAACCGGAAATAGGCGTATAGCTGGCTATACAGCTTTACTGGCCGTTGGCTCATCCACCTTTATAGAAACCCTCCACGTATTTGGGCAGTTGCCGAGCATTATCGGACTTTCGGTATTATTGCACGCTTTACCGGAGATTTACGAATGGATTCGGACCGGCCGGGCGGTAAAACTACTGATGGCCTTATCCCTGATCGCTGTCACCGTAACCTCACACCACGTTACCCCCATCTTCGGGATGGTATTTTTTATTTTTCCCCTGATTGGGATGGCTATTATGGATGATGCGCGGGAAGGTGTGGAAAACGCAAAGCAAATCACATTTAAGGTATTCCTGTCCTCCTTTAGAAAACTCTTCTGGAGAATCGTGAGTTTTGGAATGGGATCGCTCGCCCTCATCATCGTATGCATCCTGCCTTACTGGATCAATTCTAAACAGAATCCTATTACCCAGGTCCCCATACCCCATGGTTCCAGGGATAACTTTCTTGAAGTGACCTCCTCCGGACTCGTATTTTTTCTCATCCCATGGGGAATACTTTTATTTCTCCTGCCTTATATCTATTACAGGTTCTACAGCAAAAGATATCTCTTCTTCGGTATTTCGTTCAGTA
>JABDQK010000054.1 GCA_013042255.1 Flavobacteriaceae bacterium
AGATGATGTGGAAAATGTGATCCGCCTCATTTACGAAACGCTACTAACCATAAAACCGGGAGAGACTTTTAGTTATTTCGATTGAGAAAACACTAAGATATCTACCGTATTTAGTTTCTGTTTTAAATAAAAGTATCATCAATGGATGAATGGGTAGACGTTTTGGATTCTGACGGCCGATACACCGGCCAGAAGATCTTGAAATCTGAAGCCCATAAAAAAGGGTTATTCCACCCAACTGTCCATATCTGGTTCTATTCTGAAAAGGGTGAAATCTTATTGCAACAAAGAGCGGAAATCAAAAAAACATTTCCACTATTCTGGGATGTTTCCGTAGCAGGACACGTTGCTGCAGGTGAAACGATTGAAAAATCGGCGATCAGGGAAGTTAGGGAAGAAATCGGACTTGACATCACCGACAAAGAGCTGGTCCCGGTGGGCGTATTTAAATCGATCCAACAACACCACTCCGATCTTCTCGATTGTGAGTTTCATCACACTTTTATTTGCCTTTTGATTCCCCCTCTCGATGCACTAGAGAAGCAAAAAGAAGAAGTTGAAGCCCTGCAACTTATGCCGTTGAAAGTCTGGGAAAAGGATCTTTTTTCGGCTACCCCTACTCTATCCTATGTACCACACGAAGCAGTGTACTACAAAGAAGTAATTACCGCAATAAAAAAACGCTTATAGGGAGTCTGCAAATTGCTGCAGGTCTTTCCAGGAATAAGTCTGCTGCGAACCTCTGGCCATATCTTTTACGACTACCGATTGTTGCTCCAGTTCATCCTTCCCCAGTAAAACCACATAAGGGATATTCCTGTTGTTAGCGTATTTGAGCTGTTTCTGAAGTTTGGTATCTGTAGGATACAGATCGGTCTTTACACCATTCTTTCTCAGGACTCTCAAAAGAGGAAGGGCTGCCAGTGCTTCCTGATTTCCGAAATTGGCAAACAAAACCTGCACCGATTGATCTATGGTTTCGGGAAAAAGTCCGAGTTCCTCCATCACCAGATAAATCCGGTCGAGGCCAAAGGAGATACCTACTCCGCTTAGATCCTTCAGGCCAAATATTCCTGTAAGGTCATCGTATCTTCCTCCCCCTCCTATTGATCCCATTTGTACACCATCAGGAGCTGCCACTTCAAAGATCGTCCCCGTGTAATAATTTAATCCCCTGGCCAGAGATACATCAACCTCAAGACTTGAGTTCGTAAGATTTAATTTCGCGATCGAATCGACAATGAACTGAAGGTCTGCAATTCCTGCCTTCCCCACGCTTGAGTTTTTCAGAAATTCAGTAAGGAGCTCAAAGGGATTCGCTTCATCCTTTGCCATTGAGAATAAGGGCATAGCTTTCTGTATTGCAGTTTCACTGATGCCATTTGAAGCCATTTCACGTATTACACCTTCTTCCCCGATTTTATCCAGTTTGTCAAGGGCTACTGTAAAAGGGATCAGTTTATCTGCTGCACCGATCACCTCAGCGATACCACTTAGGATTTTACGATGATTGAGTTTTATTCTGATTTTTGGCAAACCCAGGTCTCCAAAGACCGCGTCATATAATTGTATGAATTCGATTTCCTGTAAAAGGGAACCAGCTCCCACTACATCTGCATCACATTGGTAAAACTCACGAAACCTCCCTTTCTGAGGCCGGTCTGCCCTCCAGACAGGCTGTATCTGGTAGCGTTTAAAGGGGAAGTCGATCTCGTTCTGATGCATCACCACATAGCGCGCAAAAGGCACAGTAAGGTCGTACCGCAATGCCTTCTCAGAAATCTGTGGTGTCAGATTACTTGCATTTTTGGCCTTGTAAACTTCAGGATCTACTTTGCGTAGATAATCTCCCGAGTTTAGGATTTTAAATATGAGTCGGTCTCCTTCATCCCCGTACTTCCCCATCAGTGTATCCAGGTTTTCAAAAGATGGAGTTTCTATGGGCTGAAAGCCAAAAACCCCGAACTGGTTTCGGATAGTATCAAAGATGTAATTTCTTTTGGCAACTTCTGCCGGTGTAAAATCGCGGGTACCTTTTGGAATGGAAGGTTTTTGTGCCATGTTCTCGTGTAGTTGGGTAAATATCGCCTTATTCTATGATTTTATCAAACCAATTATACAGTTCCCCTTTAGTAATTACTGCACCTTGCTGAATAAGGTCGAACTTATCTGCATTGGGATCGTCAGAATAGGCTTTGGAGGCCACGAGGTAATCCACAAAATCGGATTGCCAGTTTTTTTTAAACCATGCAAACCCTTCGGAGGTAGTAAGATCTACATTGGGATTTCTCAGCTTCACGGAGATCAGTTTCATTTCCTTACTAGACAAATGAAACAGGTGCATCTGCTGAGCGGAAATGTTTTCGAGGTATTCCACCTTTGTCAATACACCTTCCCATACCAGGTCACTAAACACATCGATCTCTTCTTCGGCTACAAGAGGCCTGTTCGTCTTTATCATCTCCCATTCAGATGCTGTAATAGACTGGGTGGCCAGAAAATTGATAAATTCCTGATGCAATTCTTCCAATTGCTGTTTTGTCAATCGCGTATACTTCATAAAAAAAGCCGCCTTTTTAGGGCGGCCCAAAAATAAGATTTTATTCCTTAGTTAAAAATATAGCGCACCCCCAATTGTGCTCTCCATCGGGAGATCTGACTGGTGATTGCGGCAAAAGTATCTGTCCTGTTGGTATCAAAGGTATAAGTAGGATTATTACTGGAATCTACGGACACTCCGAGTAATTGATCAAAACTCGGGCCTTCCACTACTCCCCAATTGGAATTCAGCAGATTCCCAAAATTCAGGATGTCCAGACTTAACTGAAACTTGTTCTTGTCGGTAATCTTGATATCCTGCAAAATTTTAACGTCCCAGCTGCTCCTCCAGGGAGCAAGTGCTGCATAACGTTCTGCGTATTGCCCCCTTCTTCCACTCAGGTAGTCGTCCTGCTGGATAAAGGCCTCAAAAGCTTCGGCCTGGCCCGGTCCGCTAAAGGTCATAGAGGAAAGTTCTGAACTGGTAGGAATATAGATGAGATCGTTTATACTCGATCCATCATTATTGATATCCCCTCCATATATATAATTGTATCGGCCACTCTTCGCATATTCGAAAAAGGTTGAAATGGTTGTTCCTGTATTGAATTGTTTTGAGACTACTCCTATGATACGATGATTATCACCATACCTGGAAAACGAGAGTACATCGTTATTGGCATTCCCTACAATGGTGTTCCCGGCAAAGGCATCACCGGTGATTTCCGCATCGATGGAATTTACTTCTTTGGCATTTAAGAAGCTATAGGCCAGCATGGTGTAAAATCCATTATCCCAGTTCTTTTGTCCTTTTAAAGAAGCGTTCCAGATCCGTCCTTTATCTGAATTTGTAAAGACATAGGCATTGGTAGGACCTCCGAAAATCTGTGATTTGTCGTCATTGGTATAAACTGCCCTGTTATCCGGGCCGTTTAATGTAGCTGAAGGGGTGTCTAGTCCCCAATTCTGTACGTGCGCAGCATTCACATCCTTAGTATAGGACACATCTGCGGTTAAGATAAGTCCGTTATCAAACTTCTTGTCTACACCAACATTCGTCCTCCAAACCTGAGGCCATTGAAAATCCGGATCCACAAGCTGATAGAAGAAAAAGTCGACTCCCTGAACCTGATTCCCGAGCCATACAAAAGGAAAACGACCGGTGAAGAGACCGGATCCACCTCTGAGCTGAAGCGAATTATCGTTTTTAACATCCCAGTTAAATCCAACCCTTGGTGATACCAGAAAGTTGTTATTGGGAAGGGTTTCTGAATCCAGAAATACTGGTTCCCCGGTTTCCGGGTCATAGTATTGGATTGAGGGAATATAAGTTCCCGAAGCTCCTCCCTTTCGCTCAATATTTTCAGCAATTTTTTCAGCTGTATCAAAATAAAGGGGTTTGTCGAACCTAACCCCATAGGTGAGTTTGAAGTTTTCTGTTGCATCCCATTCGTCCTGCACATAAAAAGACAACTGGCCTACATTCGTTTCGGCAAGTGACCAACCTCCAGGGTTTCCAGTGCCGTTGGTATTAAATGCTCGATTTGCGGCTATAGCATCGTCAAATGCTGATTGCAGGGCTCCCGAACTTGCAAAATTTGGAAAATCCGTAATGGTTGTGGTTGGGAAAAAGACTCCCTGAGCCCCATAAGCTCCAAGGTTGAAGGAGTTATCAAACTGAAATTTCTCAAAGGAGAAACCTATAGTATAGGTATGGTCTCCTTTAAAAATATTGAGGTTGTTTGTGATTTGAAATACCTTCTGATCTAATCGGTTATTGATCGAAAAGGGCTCATGGCCGGCGATGATATAGTTTGAACTTCCAGTATCATCTAGTATGACGATACTCGGTGCCGGAGTTGAAAATGGGTTCCTGAAATCATCAAAATGGGTATAACCGATCTGGAGTTTGTTGGTCGCCTCCTCTGAGAGCGTCGAGTTTAATTCAAGTTGCAATGACTTTATTTTGTTGTTGATCTCATAGCCTGCATTTTCAAACTGCAGGGTCTGGGTATTCGGCCCCCTGAAGGTGATTGCATCCCTGTTGGCGGGTTTGCCTTTGGAAGCATCCAGGAAGTTATAGATGATTGCCAGTCGATTGTTGTCGTTAATGTTCCAGTCGAGTTTAATGATTCCTTTTGTCGACTCCTGATCGAAGTTAAAATCCTGGAATCTACCCGGGTTATAAAAGAGGTCATTTCCCTGAGCATCCTGGCCGATCACCACCTGCCGCAGCAGGTTATCTACCAGTTGAAAATCGGAAAGGGATACCCGGCTTTCATTTATATCTCCTGTTCCTGTATTGGGTACGAAACCATCGGTTCCCAGTTCTGTGAGTTCGTCACGCTCAAAGTTGACAAAGAAGAACAGTTTGTTCTTAACGATCGGCCCGCCTAAGCTGAAACCGTATTGAGTCTGTTCGAGTCCCGTTTTAAAAACATCGTCTCCATTGATTTTCCCTCCCGTTAGATCGTCATTTCTGAAAAAGCCATAAGCCGTACCGTAGAACTCATTTGTACCACTCTTGGTTACGGCGTTGACCGAAGCTCCTGTAAATCCGGATTGGGTTACGTCATAAGGAGCTGTGGTAACCTGTATCTGATCAATCGCATCGAGAGAAATCGGCTGTGCATTGGTCTGTCCACCCGGAGTGGCGGCATCAAGACCAAAAGGGTTGTTAAAGATGGCACCATCAAGTGAAAAGTTGTTGTACTGGTCGTTTCGCCCTCCAAATGATAAACCGGATGCACCGGAAGATGCCTGAGGGTCGAGTCTGATAAAGTCGCTGGCAGATCTGGAAATAGTAGGCAGCCTGGTAAGTTCCCTCCTGCCTACACTGGTCTCTGCCCCTGTACGGTCACTCCCAAAAGTCCCGGTCTGGTCGTAGGTTACAACTACTTCATCCAGTGCCTGGCTTTCGGAGATAAGATTAAATTCAAGGATGGTAGTTTTACCCAGGGTAAGGAAAACATCTGTCTGTATTTGTGATTTATACCCCACATATGACACAGTAATTTCATAAGGCCCTCCAATCCGAAGGTTGGGAAGATTATAGCGGCCGTCCTGGTTGCTGATTGCCCCGTACTTGGTTCCGGTAGGGGTATGAACTGCAACAACATTTGCCCCGAAAAGGGGTTGGTTGTCACCTTCGAATACGGTTCCTCTGATTGCTGAAGTTGTAACCTGTGCCCAGGAAGTGAAAGACATGGCGATCAAAATGATGCCACTTAAAAGTAATTTTTTCATGGTAAAGAGTTAGTTTTTGAAGTACACAAGATAAATAAAAAAAGAGCTATGAAAAACATAGCTCTTTACAAAAATATCTATTAGAATCGCCTTACTTCTGCTCGGCAATCACTTCAAAGTTAAAATCGACCATTACCTCGCGGTGAAGGCGGATTTGAGCCTCATAAGGCCCGGCTCTTTTGATAGAACCTCCTTTGATCATTATATATTTCTTATCTATCTCATGTCCTTCCTTGGCCAGTGCGTCTGCCAGGTCAGCGTTGGTCACAGAGCCAAATAATTTGTCTCCTGCACCTACTTTTGCCTGAATTTTCACTTCGAGTTGCTTAATTGCCTCAGCAGTTTTGTTAGCTGCGTCCACGGCCTTTTTCTCTTTGTGTGCCTTTTGCCTCAGGTTCTCTGCCAATACTTTTTTGGCGGAGGGAGTAGCCATTGTAGCCAATCCTTTTGGAATGAGGTAATTTCTGCCGTAACCATTCTTAACAGTTACAACGTCGTCTTTGAATCCAAGATTCTGTACGTCTTCCTTTAAAATAAGTTCCATGCTCTCTCCCTTTTTATTTTAATAAATCTCCAACGTACGGCATAAGTGCCAGGTGCCTGGCTCTTTTTACTGCCTGAGCCACCTTTCTCTGATATTTCAGAGAGGTACCAGTTAACCTCCTTGGAAGTAATTTACCCTGCTCATTAACAAGTTTCATAAGGAAATCAGGATCCTTATAATCGATATACTTTATACCCGACTTTTTAAATCGGCAGTATTTCTTCTGTTTATTGGTTTCGATGTTCAAAGGCGTGAGATATCTGATCTCTCCGTCTTTCTTACCTTTTGCCTGTTGCTGTAATGTTGCCATATCCTTACGCTTTAGCTTTTAATCTAGTTCTTCTTTTTTCAGCCCACTCAATCGCGTGCTTGTCTAATTTTACCGTCAAAAAACGCATAATGCGCTCATCCCTGCGGAATTCCTGCTCATAGGGAGCAATTACTGCACCGGGAGCGGTAAATTCGAACAAATGGTAAAAGCCACTTTTTTTGTGTTGTATGGGATATGCCAGTTTTTTCAGGCCCCAATTTTCCTTTGACACCATTTTGGCATCATTCTTAATTAAGAAATCTTCAAATTTCTTAACTGTTTCCTCTATCTGAACATCAGATAGAACGGGATTTAAAATGAAAACAGTTTCGTAATGATTCATATTGTTATACTATTTTTAGGAGCGCAA
>JABDQK010000061.1 GCA_013042255.1 Flavobacteriaceae bacterium
CGAAGTAACTTCAGCACAAAATCCAAATCCGAGCTAAAACGACTTCAGCAAAAAGAAACCATACTGAGGTACCAGTTCATCAATGGAATTTTAAAAGAGGCCTATAAGGTAGACCTGCAGGCGGCAAAGGGATTCAGGGCAACATTAGATAAGATTCTTACCCATAAGGTATACGGTTATCTGATCTTCTTTGTGATCCTTCTTACCATCTTCCAGGCCATTTACGACTGGAGTAGCTATCCTATGGATTTTATTGATGAGCAATTTGCTGCAGGAAGTGAGTGGATTAAGGATACGCTACCCCCCGGGGTCTTTACCGATTTGCTTGCGGAAGGTATCCTTGCCGGGATAGGGGGTATCGTTATTTTTATCCCTCAAATCGCATTTTTATTCCTGTTCATAGCTCTCCTGGAGGAATCGGGCTATATGAGCAGGGTAGTTTTTCTTATGGACAGGGTGATGAGACCCTTCGGCCTGAGCGGAAAGAGTGTGGTCCCCCTCATTTCAGGTACGGCTTGTGCAATTCCGGCTGTTATGGCAACGCGAAATATCGAGAATTGGAAGGAACGCCTGATTACTATACTGGTCACGCCTTTTACGACCTGTTCAGCCAGACTCCCTGTTTACCTTATCATCATCGCCCTGGTGATACCGGAAGGCAGGTTTATTGGCCTCAGTTATCAGGCCCTCACCCTGATGCTTTTATACGCCCTTGGATTTATGGCTGCGATATTTTCTGCGATGATTCTGCATAAAGTATTGAAGATTAAAAGTCGGACTTTCTTCGTGATAGAAATGCCCAACTATAAATTGCCCTTGCTTAAAAACGTGGCGATCACAGTAATTGAAAAGACAAAAAGTTTTGTTTACGGAGCCGGGAAAATTATTCTAGCCATATCTATAGTACTCTGGTTTCTGGGGTCTAATGGAATTACAGATCGTTTTGCAGAGGCCGACACTCTGGTGCAAAAACGGATCTCTGAAGAGGGTTATACCCCCTATAATAAAGCGGCCATGCAACAGAAGATAGAGGCTTATAAAGCTACACTGGATTCCCTGCCAATGATAAGTACAGCTCAAATTCAGGATTCCCTCACAGCCCGGCAAAAAGTACTAGAAGAACGAGCTGTTAAGCAGGAAATAGCCAGTTATAAACTCGAGAATTCATACATCGGGAACATTGGTAAAGCCATAGAACCCATCGTAAGACCTTTGGGATACGACTGGAAGATAGGCATTGCTGTACTTACTTCTTTTGCAGCTAGAGAAGTGTTTGTAGGAACACTTGCAACCATTTACAGCGTGGGAAATGACGAAGAAGAAACCATCAAGAACAGAATGGCAGCAGAAGTAAATTCTGAGACAGACCAACCTTTGTTCAACCTCGCTTCAGGTATTTCTCTTCTTTTATTTTACGCCTTTGCCATGCAATGCATGAGTACACTGGCGATTGTACAACGGGAGACAAATAGCTGGAAATGGCCCCTGGCACAACTCGTTTTTATGAGCGTTTTTGCGTATCTTGTAGCATTACTGGCTTATCAAATATTGAAGTAAATTATGAGTATTCAATCGGTTCTGGTTTACCTCGTACTTTTTTTCGCCCTGGCTTATCTGGTGAACAAATTCCTGATACCAAAAAAGCTGTGGTCTGGTAAGAAGTCGTCCTCTCCCTGCGGGGAAGATGATTGTGGTTGTCACTGACACTACACAATGTGCACGATAAAGGAATAGAAAAGCATTGCCCAACCAGCTAGTAAAAGCAAGCCTCCAACTGGGGTAACAGGACCCAAAAATTTCCATTTTCTCCCCTTTGCACCTGATAGACAAAGCCCGTAAATACTAAAAGAAAAAAGGAGGGTTCCAAAAATAAAGCAATAGGCCATATAGGTTTCCAAAGGTGTGGTGAATCCGAGATTAAATCCCAGCACTACAAGTATAATAGCGTGGTACATCTGGTATTTCACTCCGGTTTCGAAGCTCTTCAATAATTCTTCCGAAAGGGATTTTTTCAGAACATGGGCCCCGAAAGCTCCGAATAAAACGGCCAAGAATCCAAGCAAGGCTCCTGTTACCTGTACCAGTAATATCATATGAATTATTTTGACCAAATATAATCATTCGTTTCTGATGACATTTGACAAAAAAATAGGTCAGCTCTCCGGAATGCCATATCTTCATGACTCTGAACTACTTTGATTTTATGAAACAATTTATCTTATTATTCTGTTTGTGCCTGTTTACCTTCACTGCTTGCGGACCCGCTAAGAATACCGGGGATTCTGGTGTTCCCCTGGAGAAATCATTAGACGATAAAAATAGGGTTACAATATCTTTACTAAACCAAATTAGACGTTTACCCGGAATTGTGGTAAAAGGGGGCATTCCATTTTTTAATAAGGCTAACAACTCTATGCTTCTGGAAGGTTCTCAGGAACCTCTGTATGTCCTTAACGGATATATTGTGGGCACTTCTTTTAAGAGCATTGATCAAATTGTCGACAATGTAAACGTTGCAGAAATAGAAGCCCTTTACGGTGCCGATGCTTCTGAATATGGCGCAAGAGGAGCTAATGGGGTTATCAGGATCACAACGAAATAGATCCTAAAATCATTTTATTATTCTTTTGTTCAATTGAGCATTATTCCGATCTGGTGATGATCAATTGGGATTGATTAGCTCGTCTTTTTTCTCTACTTTCAT
>JABDQK010000067.1 GCA_013042255.1 Flavobacteriaceae bacterium
TATTACGAGAATACAGCATTCCCAATGTTCGATGAGCTCACCGATGTGAATATTTTAATCACAATCTTTGCTCTTATAGCGGGAGCAGCTCAATTGGTATTCCTTTACAACTTTATCCACAGCATGTTCTATGGTAAACCCACTGAACAGAATCCATGGAAATCGAATACTCTTGAATGGACCGCACCAATTGAACATTTCCACGGTAACTGGGAAGGTGAAATCCCTCACGTACATCGCTGGGCATACGACTACAGTAAGACTTTGCCAAATGGAGACTACGTAATTAAAGACCAGGATTTCGTCCCTCAGAATGTTCCTTTACAGGAAGATGAAGAGGAATTACATCACTAACTCCTTTTGCGAAATTATACGGACCCATCCACTGATTAAGTCATTGGATGGGTTTTTTGATTTTAAGAGGGTCTGATGTACTACTTGCACATTTTGTAATATCTTTAATTGAAATTGAAGAATATAAATTGATCCTCTTATGAAAATAATACTCAGATCCCTAATCCTCATTTTTATATGCCATAGTATTGGGATTCAGGCACAACGCAAACCCAAAATTAAAGGGAACAGAGATGTAATCGAAGTGAGTGAATCCTTACCCCCTTTCTCTGCTATTGAGCTCAGGGATGATCTGGATATCGTCCTGAAAAGAGCCCCCGGGGAATCGTATCAGATCACAGCCGATGACAATTTGATTGATGTGCTAAAGTTTGAAGTTGAGAATGACGTGCTAGTTGTTTCCTCCTTCTACCAGATCACGGCAAAAAAAGAATTGTCGATTCAAATTGGATATGTACAGCTTAATCAGGTTACGCTTCTTGACGGACGTATTTCAACGGCCGAAGGAGAGCGGATCAATTCGGAAGAATTAGTAATCCAGGCTGAGGGATTATCACGTATCAAACTGGATGCTGATGCAGGACAACTTAGTCTTAATATGCAGGATAACAGCAGGGGTAACTTTACCCTGACCGCCGATTCCCTTTCCCTTCAATTAAAACACAAATCGGAAGCGACGGTATATGCTAATACCTTCTCAGGTAAAATTTACTTAAAGGATAACGCTCTTTTACAGATAGACGGGACTTCAAATAGCCTGGAGTTGATGAGTAAAGACAACGCCAAAATACGGGCAGTAGATTTTGCAGCTGATCGTCTTTCAGTCACACTTGCGGGTAGTTCGGATGCAAGGATTATGGCTCTGGAACATATCGAACTCAATCTTACGGAGAAGGCCAGATGTTATCTCTTCGGGGATCCTGAGATTTCACTCCTCACTTTTAAGGACAGCGCCGAACTATTCAAAAGAAATAAATAAGGTCCCCTTTCCTTGACGAAAAGAGGACCTTTATTAAATAATTGTTTGATAGCTTCCTTAAGACTGCATAGACATGGAACTCTTTGGTCCTGCATTTACAATGTCCTGATTTACATTATCCTCAAACTTTTTAAAATTCTCGTTAAAGAGATTTACTAATTTGTTCTTCACATCATTGTAGCGAGATTTGTCGTCCCAGGTATTTTTAGGAATCAATACCTCTGAAGGCACTCCGGGGCAGGATTCCGGAATCATAAAGCCGAACTCTTCATCTTTGATATAGTTTACATTCTCAAAATCTTTATGATGGATCGCATCTATCATCGCTCTTGTATACTTGAGTTTAATTCTCGATCCTACTCCATGAGCACCTCCTGTCCATCCTGTATTTACAAGCCAGGCTGTAGCCTTGTGTTCCTTGATTTTTTGTGCCAGGAGTTCAGCATACTTGTTGGGATGCCACATCATAAAGGCTGCACCGAAGCAAGCGCTAAAGGTGGCCTGTGGTTCGGTAACACCCATTTCAGTTCCGGCAACTTTAGCTGTATATCCTGAAATAAAATGGTAACTGGCCTGTTCCGGCGTGAGTTTGCTCACAGGGGGCAGAACTCCAAAAGCATCACAGGTAAGGAAAATGATATTTTCCGGATGTCCGGCAACACATGGAATCTGTACATTTTCGATAAAATCAATAGGATATGAAGCCCTTGTATTCTGAGTGATGGAAGTATCCGTGTAATCAACTTCGCGTGTGGCCTTATCATAAACTACATTTTCGAGTACAGTCCCGAATTTGATCGCATTAAATATATCCGGTTCATTTTCCGCAGAAAGGTTGATGGCTTTCGCATAACATCCTCCTTCTATATTAAAGGTACCTTCGTCTGTCCAGCAGTGTTCATCGTCCCCGATGAGTTTTCGTTTTGGATCGGCACTCAAGGTCGTTTTACCGGTTCCGGAAAGACCAAACAATATACTTACATCCCCCTCATTCCCTACATTGGCCGAACAGTGCATAGGAAGCACTTCTTCTAATGGCATCAGATAGTTCATAATGGAGAAAATACCCTTTTTCATTTCTCCTGCATATTGGGTTCCCAGGATGACAACCTCTTTCTCTTCCAGGTTGAGATCAACGCTGGTTTTGGATGTCATTTCTGATGTGTACCGGTTTGCAGGGAATCCGCCACCGTTAAAGATCACGTAGTCAGGTTCACCGAATTCCGCGAGTTCCTCAGCAGTTGGCATGATCAGCATATTCTGCATAAACAAAGCGTGGTACGCCCGCGTACAGATAATCCTCACCTTAAGACGATACTTTGGATCCCAGCCTGCAAAGGCATCAACCACGTAAATTCTGGGTCGTGTATTGAGGTAGTCCAGTGCCCGCTCTCTGTTAACCATATAGGTGTGTTCGTCCAGACCTATATTAATATCTCCCCAGTCGATATTCTTCTCAGAATCGGGATTTCTCACGATACGCTTATCTTTTGGACTCCTTCCTGTCTTCTCCCCTGAGTAAACCAAAAGGGCTCCTACATCGGAGATGGCTGTTCCTTTTTCCTGCCTCAGGCCTAATTCATATAGTACAGGAACACTACTGTTCCTGAATATCTCTTCTACTTCTATTCCGTACTTTTTCAGATTAAATGTTCCCATGAAATGTGATTTAAATAATTGGTTGAATTTCTATTGCAAAATAGCGAATTAATAAATTGTAAAAAGATGATTTTTATCATGATAAGGATTTCTTAATAAATGCATTGGCGTAGTCTTACGGGGCCGGAAATCCGACTCGATTTTCACTATCTTTGAATATATGAACGAGCATCTCGATCCCACAGCTGAAAATTTCTCTCAGGAAGAACTCGATATTGAAAGGGCATTAAGGCCCATTTCTTTTGATGATTTCACAGGGCAGGAATCGGTTTTAGAAAATCTGCAGATATTTGTACAGGCTGCAAATTTAAGAGATGAGGCCCTTGATCATACTTTGTTCCACGGACCCCCTGGCCTGGGAAAAACTACTTTGGCTCATATCCTTGCGAACGAATTAGGTGTCGGGATAAAAGTGACCTCCGGGCCGGTTCTCGACAAACCGGGAGATCTGGCAGGCCTTTTGACTAACCTGGAAGAGCGGGATGTTTTGTTTATTGATGAAATTCATCGCCTGAGTCCGATTGTGGAAGAGTATCTCTATTCGGCCATGGAGGATTACAAAATCGATATCATGATTGAAACCGGGCCCAATGCAAGGTCGGTTCAAATCAATCTACATCCCTTTACCCTGATAGGGGCAACAACGAGATCAGGCTTATTAACCGCTCCGATGCGGGCTCGATTTGGGATTCAAAGCAGATTGCAATATTACAGCACCGAACTCCTTTCTACCATTGTGGAACGTAGTGCTGAAATCCTAAAAGTTCCTATTACCCATGAGGCTGCCATTGAGATCGCCGGTAGGAGCAGAGGTACTCCGAGGATATGCAATGCCCTGCTGAGGAGAATTCGAGACTTTGCACAGATCAAGGGAAATGGCAAAATCGATATTGAAATTTCAAAATATGGTCTTAAAGCGCTGAATGTAGATACTCACGGCCTTGATGAGATGGACAATAAGATATTACTGACTATTATTGACAAATTTAAAGGTGGTCCTGTGGGGATTTCCACCCTGGCTACAGCCGTTTCTGAAAGCGCTGAGACTATAGAGGAAGTGTATGAACCATTCTTAATTCAACAGGGCTTCGTCATGAGGACGCCGAGAGGAAGAGAGGTTACAGAACTTGCGTATAAACATCTGGGGAGGATCAAAGGAGGTACTCAACCCGGACTTTTTTAAATGCGTGAACTCAAGACTGTTTCCCAATTAGAAGTGCTGCGGAACCGCAAGCGTATTCTGGCCAATCCCCTGCCATTTCATTCAGAAAATTTTCATAAATACGGTGATACGTTCAGGGTGAAGGTCGGACCCCACCAAACCATTATTTTTACCCGCGATCCAGAGATTGTCCGGCAGGTCCTTCAAAAGCAACATAAAAAATTCAAAAAGTCAACCCTGCAAACAAAAGATCTGGCAAAGTATATCGGCCATGGTTTACTAACAGCAGAAGGAGATCATTGGAGAAGACAACGCAGGATGATCCAGCCCGCCTTTCACAAGAAAAAACTGGCCGGTTTAATTTCTACAATGCACAGGGCTATTAAGGAAGAGTTGGGCCGTATCCAACTTAATGAAGAGCGGGATATCTTTCCCCTGATGGGAGACCTCGCCTTTCAGGTGGTGGCCAAATCGCTATTCAGTAAGACGGATATTCGCGAGAAAATGCGAGAATTGCAGCATATTACAGAGACCAATCAAAAAATGTTGATTCGGGAAATGAGGCAACCTTACCTTGTTTGGTGGTTTAAGTTGAGTGGACAATTGAGAAAACATCTCAATTATTCCGAAGATAGCAGAGTCTTGCTCAATGAACTCATTGAGGACAGAGTTCGCCAAGGGGGAGAAGAAGACGATCTGCTGGATATGCTTCTTAATGCTACCTACGAGGACGGCACACACATGGAAAGGAAACAACTTATTGATGAAGTTTTGATTCTTTTTACCGCAGGACATGAAACCACAGCCAATGCCTTGAGTTTTGCCCTTTTTCTTCTGGCCAGACATCCGGAAATACAAGAAGAGGTCTATCAAGAGGTGTCTTCTAATGAGATCACCGATGATGACTACCTTTCCTGGTTATCAAAATTAAATCTTACGCAACAGTGCATCGAAGAGGCTATGCGATTGTATCCTCCGGTGTATGTGATCGATCGTATGGCGAAAGAGGATATTGAAATCTCAGGATACAAGTTTAAAAAAGGAAGTATGCTCTTGATGTCAGTTTACGAATTACACCGGTATAGTGCATTCTGGAAATTCCCGAAATCATTTCAACCGGAACGATTCGAGAAGGAAAAGAAAAAAGAGATGGGACCGTATTACTATCCCTTTGGAGCCGGGCCCCGAATGTGTATTGGCAATAATTTTGCTATGTATGAGATGATTATGACCATCAGTGAAATAGTAAAGAAATACAGAATTACATCTCCTGACTCCAGCGTGGAGTTGGTACCTCTGATTTCCCTCAAGCCCAAGGAAGTCAGGTTGAAATTTGAAAAACGTCACTAATTATTGAGTTCCAGAAGTGAAAATACTCGCCTTATCAAGGAAGAAGCCAAAAGACTTGGATTTCTCTCCTGTGGTATTTCAAAGGCTGAATTCCTTGAGGAAGAAGCCCCGCGATTAGAACGATGGCTCAAGAATAATATGCACGGGGAAATGGCCTACATGGAAAATCATTTTGATAAAAGGCTCGATCCAAAAAAATTGGTGGAAGGCTCTAAATCGGTCATTTCGTTAATCCTCAATTATTTTCCGGCGAGAGAACAAAAGGAAGACACTTATAAAATTTCGAAATACGCCTATGGTAAGGACTACCACCACGTCATCAAATCCAAACTCAAAGAACTTCACAACTTTATTGAAGAAGAAATAGGTGATGTCCATGGCCGTGCATTTGTAGATTCTGCGCCTGTTCTGGATAAAGCCTGGGCGGCAAAGAGTGGACTGGGCTGGATAGGGAAGCACAGTAATCTACTAACTCAGCAAGTAGGATCGTTCTACTTTATCGCGGAACTGATTGTCGATCTGGAACTCGAGTATGATCATCCGGTTACTGATCATTGCGGCAGTTGTACAGCCTGTATTGATGCCTGTCCGACAGAAGCAATTATTCAGCCTTATGTGGTAGATGGAAGCAAGTGTATTTCCTACCTCACCATAGAATTAAAAAATGAGATTCCAGCTTCTTTTAAAGGGAAGATGGACGATTGGATATTTGGCTGTGATGTTTGTCAGGATGTATGCCCCTGGAATCGATTTTCAAAAGCTCATTCAGAGCCACTTTTTAATCCGCACCCCGAGATGTTGGAGATGAACAGAAATGATTGGGAAGAGATTACTGAAGAGGTATTCAAAAAGGTTTTTCGTAGTTCTGCAGTAAAACGGACAAAATTTACCGGACTAAAACGAAATATCGAATTTCTTAAATAATTCTACCGCAACTGCATTGATTTTGTTTAAAAATTCTTTTTTACCACCGGGACTTTGACAAGAACAATGATAAAACCCTATATTGAGAACTTGTTATTTGAGGAATAAAATAGTACAATATTCTAATTCGTAAACAGGGAACACTATGAGGATTGGTAAACCGGAGTTAAGTTTTTGGCAGATCTTTAATATGAATGTTGGATTCTTAGGAATTCAATACAGTTTTGGATTACAACAAACAGCAATTAACCCTATATTTCTTTATTTGGGCGCGCCTGAAGAAATGCTGCCCATTTTAAATATCGCGGGGCCAGTTACGGGATTAGTGATACAACCGATTATTGGAGCAATATCAGATAAAACCTGGTCACCAAAATGGGGTAGGCGGAAACCCTTCTTTTTGATAGGAGCAATAATTGGTAGTATCTGTCTCTTTGCTTTCCCAACGAGTCCGGTATTATGGTTTGCCGTCGGTTTACTTTGGATCTTAGATGTAGGAAACAATATGGCTATGGAGCCATACAGGGCGTTTGTCGGGGATAAGCTTCCGGAAAAGCAACTGAGTTTAGGTTATCAAATGCAAAGTCTTTTTGTAGGTGCCGGTATCTTATTGGCGATGGGCTCAATAGTTTTATTTCAAAAATTATTTGGTGCTGAAACTGTTTCGGGAGACGGTGTCATACCTACCTGGATGTATTATTCCTTTAGCCTTGGAGGAATACTGTCCGTGGCTACGGTTTTGTGGTCGGTTTTAAAGACTCCGGAAATCCCACCATCAGAGGAAGAATTAGCAGAAATTAATGAAGCGAAAAATAAACCTTTTATAAAAAAAGTGGCTCAGCCTTTTAACGAAATAGCTAATGCGATAAAAGAAATGCCAAAATTTATGTGGAAACTTTCCCTGGTGTACCTTTTTCAATGGTATGCGCTATTTGTCTATTGGCAGTATATAACACCATTATTTATGAAAACAATGGGTTTTGGCATTTCTGAAGCTGCATCACAATCGGCTCAAATGAGTTTAACATATAATATCGTAACTATGGTGGTGGCCTTGGGATTAGTCCCATTAACTCTTAAATACGGTAGTAAAAAAGTATATGCCTTTAGTTTAGTAGGTACGGCAATCGCCTTATTTTCAATTCCATTTATTGACAATATGATTCTTGTTTTGGCGCCAATGGTCTTATTTGGTATTGGTTGGGCGGCGATGATGGGAATTCCGTATACTATGGTTTCAAAAGTAGTTCCTCAGGTACGACGCGGGGTATATATGGGAATCTTGAATATGATGATAGTTATCCCTATGGGGATAGAAACCTTGACTTTTGGACCCATTTATAAGAACTTATTAGGAGGTAATGCTGTAAACGCGATCCTTTTTGGCGGTGTGTTTTTTGTGATCGCCGCAGTACTGGCTTTGCGACTTAATGTAGCTGAGGCTAAAATCAAAAACTAAATAGACAGACATCATGAATTCCAATATTATCTGGATGACAAAGATGCTGTGATTTTGTATTTCCTGATAAGTTCAATTCAAAGGAAATACTCTTAAATTTGAAATCTAAATTAACTTGATGGCCAAAGACAAAAAAAAACGGGAAGCACTTATTTACCACGCAAAACCCACTCCTGGTAAAATCAAAATTGTTCCCACCAAACCCTATGCAACCCAAAGAGACCTGGCCCTGGCATATTCCCCCGGGGTTGCTGAACCTTGCCTGGAAATTGCCAAGAATATAGAGAATGTTTACAAGTACACGGCCAAGGGAAATTTTGTAGCCGTCATCTCTAATGGTACCGCAGTTTTAGGCCTGGGCGATATAGGTCCGGAAGCTTCCAAGCCGGTGATGGAAGGGAAATGTCTACTGTTTAAAATATTTGCAGACATAGATGGAATCGATATTGAGCTCGATACCAAGGACATTGATAAGTTTGTGGAAACGGTGAAAACCATAGCGCCTTCCTTTGGAGGAATAAATCTGGAGGATATCAAGGCTCCTGAAGCCTTTGAAATTGAACGCCGTTTAAAAGAAGAGCTTAATATCCCGGTGATGCATGATGACCAGCACGGTACGGCCATCATCTCCTCCGCCGCCCTGATCAATGCCCTGGAACTCGCAGAGAAAAAAATAGGGGATGTGCGGATTGTGATCAGCGGTGCCGGTGCCGCTGCAATTTCTTGTACCCGACTCTACAAGGCATTCGGAGCGAATGCAAATAATATTATCATGGTAGACAGCAAGGGAGTGATCCGAAAAGACCGGGAATCACTGACAGCTGAAAAACAGGAGTTTGCTACCGATAGGGATTTCCATACTCTAAAAGATGCCCTTAAAGATGCGGACGTTTTTATAGGGTTGTCTATAGCCGATACCATGAGTCCGGCCATGCTTAAATCTATGGCGGATAATCCCATTGTTTTCGCCATGGCGAATCCAGATCCGGAGATCAAGTACAATCTGGCCATTAAAACAAGGAAGGATGTGATCATGGCCACGGGTCGTTCTGATCATCCCAACCAGGTGAACAATGTCCTTGGGTTCCCTTTTATCTTCAGGGGCGCATTAGACGTTCGGGCAACAAAGATCAATGAAGAAATGAAGATGGCAGCGGTGAAAGCCCTGGCCAGTCTGGCCAAGCAGCCTGTTCCCGAACAGGTGAACATAGCTTATGGGGAAACCCGCTTAACTTTTGGTAAGGATTATATCATTCCAAAACCCTTTGATCCTCGCCTCATTGCTGAAATTCCGCCGGCAGTAGCCAAGGCGGCTATTGAAAGTGGGGTGGCTAAATTTCCGATCACGGATTGGGAAAAGTACAGGGAAGACTTACTACAGCGTTCAGGGGAAGACAATAAGGTGATGCGACTCCTGATGAGCAGGGCGAAAAGCAACCCCAAAAAGATCTTATTTGTAGAAGCAGACCAACTTGATGTGCTCAAAGCAGCTCAGATAGCCTATGAAGAGGGTATTGCCCATCCAATTTTACTGGGTAATACTGAAATTATTCAGGAGCTGAAAAAGGAACTGGAATTCGATGCAGATGTACCTATTATTGACTATCAGGCAAAGAGTTCTTATGAGAAAAGGATGCACTATGCGCAGAAATACTGGGAAGCGAGAAGGCGTAATGGAGCTACTTTATACAGCGCAAAGAGCAGAATGCGTCAAAGAAATTATTTTGCTTCGATGATGATTCTCGAAGGTGATGCCGATGGAATGATTTCAGGCTATTCAAGATCCTACGCATCTTCCATCAAACCCGTTTTTGAAGTCATAGGCCGGGCTGCCAATGTTTCTAAAGCAGCTACTGTCCATATCATGATTACAAATAGGGGGCCTATTTTTCTGGCCGATACCTCCATCAATATAGATCCAACGGCAGAAGAGCTTGCCGAAATCTCAATGATGACCGCTAACCTGGCTTTGGCCTTTGGATTCAATCCCGTGATGGCACTATTGTCTTACTCCAATTTTGGATCCTCAAATCACCCCCATGCTAGGAAAGTGAAAGAAGCTGTAAGGATTCTGCATGAAAACCACCCTGAACTTGTGGTGGATGGAGAAATACAAACCGATTTTGCACTGAACAAAGATTTACATCAAAGTCAGTTCCCATTCTCAAAAATAGCCGGGAAAAAGGTTAACACCCTGATTTTTCCAAACCTGGAGGCTGCGAACATTACCTATAAGTTATTGAAGGAGTTGCATGCTGCAGACACAATAGGTCCGGTTATGCTTGGGTTAAAAAGGCCTGTACATATTCTTCAATTGGGAGCCAGCGTGGAAGAAATGGTAAATATTACGGCCGTTGCAGTTATCGATGCCCAGGAAAGGGAAAAACGGAGGAAGGCAAAAAAAGGAAATACGAAGCACTGAGATTGAAGTACCAAACTAATATTATAATACCTTAAAATGATCACTCACCTTCAAGGCCGACTAGTTGAGAAACACCCCACACATGTAGTTATTGATTGCGGAGGGATAGGCTATTTTGTAAATATTTCCCTCCATACCTATTCTCAGATTCAGGATGATGAAAATATCCGACTTTTTACTCATTTACAGGTCAAAGAAGATTCACACACACTTTTCGGATTTATTGAGGCTTCTGAACGTGAAATATTTCGTTTACTACTGTCGGTTTCAGGCATTGGATCGAGTACCGCAAGGACTATGCTTTCTTCCATGACCCCCCATCAGACAAGAGATGCCATCGCACAGGGTGATGTTCCCGCCATCCAGGCGATAAAGGGTATTGGAGCAAAGACCGCACAAAGGGTTATCCTCGACCTGAAAGACAAAGTTTTAAAAATTTACGATCTGGACGAAGTTTACCCAAATTCAAACAATACAAAGAAAGATGAAGCGTTATCTGCTTTAGAGGTTCTTGGCTTTCAACGAAAGCAAGCCGAAAAGGCTGTTGACAAGGTTTTAGGCCAGGATGCTTCACTAAGCGTAGAGAACATTATCAAACATGCGCTGAAAAATTTGTAAAAAGTTTGAAAACAGGGGCTAAAACTTTACTTAAATTTTCATTTAAGCTATTTTTCCTATCCTTTATTTTCCTTTCCACCGGACATCTTCGGTCTCAGGAAACGGGAGAACAAGTTGTCGACTCTGTTCAAACAGGAGTAGCGCTGGGTAATATTAAAATGCCCAACCCCAATAGCATTGTTTCCAAATACACTTATGACCCACAGCTAGACAGGTATATTTACACTGAAACTGTAGGCGACTACGATATTAATTACCCCGTAATCCTTACTCCTGCCCAGTATCTGGAACTGGTACGTAAAGAGAGTATCAAATCCTATTTCAAGGACAAAATAGATGCTTTTTCGGGGAAGAAAGAGGGGAGTGAAGAGGCAAGGAGAAATCTACTTCCCAATTTTTATGTCAATAGTAATTTCTTCGAATCGGTTTTTGGGGGGAATACGATTGAAGTAATTCCACAGGGTTCGGTGGCCATGGATCTTGGGGTTATCTGGCAAAAAAATGACAATCCTGCACTTTCACCCAGGAACAGGACTAATCTGTCTTTCGATTTTGACCAGCGTATCAGCCTTAGTATGCTGGGGAAAGTAGGGGAACGACTGCAGGTTACGGCAAATTATGATACAGAAGCGACCTTCGATTTTCAAAACCTTGTAAAACTCGATTATACCCCAACCGAAGACGACATCATTCAAAAAATTGAAGTTGGTAATGTAAATATGCCCCTGAATAGCTCCCTGGTTACCGGAGCACAAAGCCTGTTTGGTGTAAAAACTCAGTTACAATTTGGAAAAACTACCGTAACAGCGGTGTTTTCAGAGCAGCGATCACAAAACAATACAGTGGTTGCCCAGGGTGGAGGAACAATAAACGATTTTGAACTCACAGCTTTGGACTACGATGAAGACAGGCACTTTTTCCTTGCTCAGTATTTCAGGGATCAATACGATGAAGCCTTATCGAATTATCCATATATACGCAGCCAGGTACAGATTACTCGTCTCGAAGTTTGGGTTACCAACCGTAGTCAGCAAACACTAAATGTCCGTAACGTGGTAGCCCTTCAGGATCTGGGGGAAGCACTGGAGGAGAAAACCAGGATCGGGAGAGCCAATGGGGATCCTGCCGGATTTTTCAATTTTTCTGCTACCAATCCGGATTTGCCCAGAAACGGTGCAAATGATTTTGATCCGGCCCTTATAGACAATGGAGGAGTACTAACTTCAGACATCAGGGATATTGCTACGGTTGAAAGTGGCTTCAATATTCCAGGGGGATATCAGATCAATCAGGGATTTGATTACGCCATTCTCGAAAATGCGAGGAAATTAGAACCTTCCCGTGATTATCAGTATAACACTCAGCTTGGCTATATCTCACTGAACCAACGTCTGAGCAATGATGAAGTTCTTGCAGTTGCTTTTCAATATACTTTTAATGGCGAAGTGTATCAGGTAGGGGAATTTGCCAATGGAGGCCTCGATGCCACTACGGTTGCTGGGGGAGTAACGCCCGAAATTACCAACAATACCCTTGTATTGAAATTGTTAAAGAGTAATATTACCAATGTCAATGACCCTATCTGGGATCTGATGATGAAAAACATCTATGCCACAGGGGCTTTTCAATTGAGTGAAGATGATTTTAAACTCAATATCCTGTATTCAGATCCCACACCCAGGAATTACATCACCCCCGTAGATCCAAATGATGGATGGCCTTCAACACCCAAACCCCTTGAAGATCGAATTCTGCTCGATGTTTTTAACCTCGACCGACTCAATGTCTACCGGGATGTGCAGCCGGGAGGGGATGGCTTTTTCGACTTTATCCCTGGAATAACTGTAAATACACAGGGCGGTCAGATCATTTTCACTAAAGTTGAACCCTTTGGGGAATACCTTTTTAATGTTCTGGGAGGAGGTACTTACGAAGTGGATAACGATCAGGGATATAATGTGAATCAGCAGAAGTACGTATTCAGGAATATGTATGCTAATACAAAGGCAGCATCCCTGCAGGATGCCGAGAAAAACAGATTCAGGCTAAAAGGAAGGTATAAATCAGAAGGAAGTAACGGAATCCCGATCGGGGCATTCAACGTTCCAAGAGGATCGGTTCGTGTTACTGCCGGAGGAAGACAACTTCAGGAAGGGATAGACTATACCGTGAACTACCAGGCAGGTACCGTTCAGATACTCGACCCGAGCCTGCAGGCATCAAATACCCCTATCAATATTTCGGTAGAGAACAATGCTGTTTTCGGGCAGCAAACCCGGAGATTCACCGGAGTGAACATTGAACATCAGTTCAATGAGAACTTTGTCCTGGGCGGAACCTTACTCAACCTAAATGAGCGTCCGCTGACACAAAAATCGAATTATGGAATTGAACCTGTAAATAATACCATCTTCGGCCTGAATGGTAATTTTTCAACTGAGGTTCCATTCCTTACCCGCCTGGCAAATAAATTGCCGAATATAGATACGGATGTGCCATCTAATATTTCCCTAAGGGGGGAAGTGGCTTATCTTATTCCAAATTCACCAAAAAATGCCGACTTCCGTGGGGAGACGACTACGTATCTCGATGATTTTGAAGGGGCACAGGCTCTTATTGATATCCGTTCATCACTGGGCTGGTCCCTGGCAAGTACTCCGCTGGAGTTCCTGGATGAGGGAGAAACCGATCTTGAGGTAGGATACGAACGTGCTAAAATGGCCTGGTATACCATCGACCCGATCTTTTTTACCAATCAGAGGCCTACGGGAATCTCAGACAACGATCTATCAACTAATGCAACACGAAGGGTATTTATCGACGAGGTATTCCCGCAGGTAGATATCGCCCAGGGGCAAACCACTGTACAAAATACGCTCGATCTTGCCTATTACCCATCGGTAAAAGGACCCTATAACGCAAACCCCGCATTTGGTTCAGAGCTGCCTACAGAGAAATGGGCTGGGATAATGCGCTCTCTCAGCAGTACAAATTTTGAACAGTCGAATGTGGAATTCGTTCAGTTCTGGGTGATGGATCCCTACGTAGACGGGATTGCCACGGGCTCCGGAGAACTGGTTATCAACCTTGGAAATATCTCTGAGGATATCCTGGCGGATGGAAGGAAGCAATATGAAAACGGATTACCCGGTGTGGACAGCAACGACTTAACAACAAATACAATCTGGGGTAAGGTTCCGGCTACCCAGTCACTGGTCTACGCCTTTGATGCCGATGAAACCAACCGCGCTCTGCAGGATCTCGGTTTCGACGGCCTGGCTGATAATGAAGAGGCTACCCAGGGATATAATGGTCCGGCAGAAGATCCTGCCCTGGACAACTACCAGTATTACCTCAATCGGGAGGGAAATATCCTCGAACGATATCTCGATTTTAATAATGTGGATGGAAATTCACCGGTAACGGTAACCAACACCAACCGTGGATCTACAACACTCCCCGACGTGGAAGACGTAGACAGGGACCTTACCATGAATACTATAAATAGTTATTACGAATACCGAATTGATATAAAGCCCAATACCACGGTTAATGATCTTTATGTAACTGATATCA
>JABDQK010000077.1 GCA_013042255.1 Flavobacteriaceae bacterium
GATTACACTATAAATAAGTTGATTAAGACACTTATGAAAAGATGTTGATAAACTGAATAAACAACAATTAGTTTATAAGTTTATCTCATTCTGAGTGTTAACTTCACCTTCTTTTAAGTGAATAAGAACCTATTAACTTTTAAGGATTTTATTTTGGAAATTTCAGAATATATATAACTGCACAATTTCTATTAAATACCAGAAACAAAAAGCAAAATCTTATTGTTTAGCTATCAACATTTTTAAAAAACAAAAAAGGGTTGTAAATCAAAGGATTAAACAAAACATTATTTTAACAATGTTAACAAGTTTAATCAGATGTTTTAAGTAGCAGGATTTGTACCTTAGTACATAATTTATCTGTAAACAAATGAAAATCGCCATTGGAAATGACCACGCCGGAACAGAATATAAACTAGCAGTAGTCGGCTTGCTTAAATCCCTCAATATTGAAGTTATCAACCACGGTACTGATAGTTCGGATAGTGTGGATTATCCCGACTTTGTTCATCCGGTTGCAAAGGACGTAGAAGAAGGAAATGCTGAAATTGGAATAATCATTTGTGGAAGTGGAAACGGCGCATCTATGACTGCCAATAAACATCAGAAAATCAGAGCTGCCCTTTGCTGGAATAAAGAGATCACTGAACTGGCCAGAGCCCATAACGATGCTAATATACTGAGCTTGCCGGCCAGATTTATTTCCCTCCATCAGGCATTGGATATGGTAAAGATATTCTTAAATACTCCCTTTGACGGAGGCCGGCACGAAAGAAGAGTTGAAAAAATCGCCTGTTCCTAACAGGAATTAGCAGTAAGCAGCCTCACTATATTTTTTTATTTGAATGGCGCACTCACATCACCACCACCACCATCACCAAAAGCTGAGCGGTAAGAAACTGCTGATCTCTATTCTCCTGAATATTATTATTACCCTGGCACAGGTCATAGGAGGGATCATTTCTGGTAGTTTAGCACTCCTTTCAGATGCCCTTCATAACTTCAGCGACGTACTTTCACTTATCATCAGTTATTTAGCAAATCGATTTACCAGCAAAAAAGCTTCTGTCACAAAAACTTTCGGTTATAAAAGGGCTGAGATCATGGCTGCTTTCGTGAATTCTGCGACCCTGATTGTTATTGCCGTCGTCCTCATCAAAGAAGCTGTTGAGCGGTTTCTGCAGCCCGAGCCTATTGCCCCGGCCCTTGTCATATGGCTTTCTGCCCTGGGGATTCTTGTAAATGGTTTCAGCGTACTGCTTCTTAAAAAAGAGGCCGGCCAGAACATGAATATGAAATCTGCATATCTGCACCTGCTAACTGATATGATGGCCTCCGTAGCTGTCCTTATTGGTGGCTTACTGATGTACTTCTATCAATTGTACTGGGTTGATCCTTTCCTGACTATCGTTATTGGCCTCTACCTGATCTATATGGGATACGACCTGCTGAAGTCTTCTACGAAAGTACTCATGCTTTTTACCCCAGACCAGATTAAAGTGGATGATATCGTTAAAATTGTTGGGGACCACCCTGCCATTAAAAATGTACACCATGTGCACATCTGGCAATTAAACGAAAGGGAGATCCACCTTGAAGCCCATATGGATTTTTACGAAAACATTAATCTGAACACCTTCGATGATATATTGAAAGACATAGAAGAAAAAGTCTTTCATGAATTTGGTATTACCCACCTTAGTATTCAACCGGAATTTGGAAAATGTCATTCGAATGAGGTTATAGTACAGGATTAAAACAACCTATGGAAATTAAAATCAAGTCGTACAAAGATCTGAGTAAGGAGGAATTATATCGCATTTTGCAACTGAGAAACGAAGTCTTTATCGTAGAACAAAATTGCCCTTACCTCGATCTTGACAACCTGGATGAAAAGGCATACCACGTACTGGGGTTTAACAAGGATGGAATATGCGCCTATACCCGTGTATTTCAGGCGGGGGATTATTTTAAAGATCCAAGTATAGGTCGGGTGGCTGTATCTAAAGCATCAAGAGGTTTGGGGTGTGGAAAAAAAATAATGCAGGCGTCTGTTGAATTCATAGACAGCAAGTGGCCCAACCAGCCCATAGTGCTTTCAGCCCAGCTTTATCTGAAAAAGTTTTACGAAGAACTAGGATTCAAAACCACAGGGGAGGAGTATCTGGAAGACGATATTCCCCATATTAAAATGATCAGGCCATAGATTTCTCCATGGCCTTGATTTTTTATAAGTTCAAATTAATTTTATAAACCCTAGATTTTAATCGGCGTTTTGTTAGTCAGGTTGATATCTTCCAACAGGTTGTCTGTGAATTTATAATGCCCTTTAGTAGTAATGATCCTGAAGGCATCAGATTTCATCCGGCTGAGCGCATCGAGAAAGACCCATTTTGTTTTTAACAACTGGGGCTCATCTGTTTTTAAACTAATCTCAAAAAAATACCTTTTTCCGTCTTTGTTAGCCACAATATCCGGAGTAACTGTTGTTCCGTTCTTTTTTCTCAAAAAGGATTTGGGCTTTTCGTATCCGTCGAGATCAACCCTGATCGTGTCAAAACCCCGGGCCTCAAGGTGATGAACGGATTTCTCAATAAAGTCTGAGTGCTCTTTTTTGTCTGCTTTTACCATAGTGGAAAAGATACAAAAAAATGATGAGACGCCCAATTTCAGAAAGCTGATTAACAGTGTGTTAAGATTCACAGCAAAGTAATTTATGGGATAATCCTTTGCTGTTTCATAAAGAAATTGTCTTTCCCTTCTTCACGGATTCATCCGCAGCCAGGACTACTTTCAGGCTAAATACTACGTCTTTAAGGTGAGAGGAGAGGTCAGTGTTTTGACGAATGGCATTTAAAAATAATTTTTGTTCTAATAGACACAACTGGTCGTGATCAGGTTCATCCTTGGTGGAAATATACTTGTCTTTCTTGAGAAAACTGCCCTGAGCATCCAGTTCACTATAATGGATTTTCAAGGCTCCGGTTCGGGTATGCCCTTCCACATCATCAGATGAATCCAGTTGTGCATCTGTGATAGAAACACAACCTTCAGGGCCTATTACATCTTTGACAAAAAAAGCAGTCTCACTCATCATAGGCCCCCACCCGGCTTCGTACCACCCCACCGATCCATCTTTAAAACGCACCTGCAACTGTCCGTAATTGTACATCTTGGGATCAATCTCATCAGACAGCTTCGCGCCAATAGCAGAAACGCTCACCGGTTCTGATCCGGTCATCAAACACATTACATCAATATAATGCACACCGCAATCTACAATAGGCGACATCGATTTCATCAATTGCTTATGGGTATACCACTGGGGACCCGAGCTCTGCTGATTGAGGTTCATCCTCATAACCAATGGTTTTCCCATGGTCCTGGCAATCTCGATAAATTGCTTCCAGGCAGGATGTACCCTAAGGATATAGCCAACTACTAGTTTTCTGTCTAATCTGGAGGCGAGAGCTATAAGTTCCTCTGCCTTTTCAACCGTCTCCGCCAGGGGTTTTTCCACAAAGACATGCGCCCCTGCTTTCAGTGCCATTTTCACATACTCATAGTGCGTATCCGGATAGGTATTCACAGAAACGGCGTCAGGATTAGTGGCCTTAAGTGCCGAGCCGTAATCTGAATAGGTGGGTAACCCCCCCAGAGCCTCAGACAGCTCTTCCCTGCTTTGTGGAGACCGACTAACCAATCCCACTATCTCGAATTCATCAAGATGATGATACGCCCTGGCATGACTGGCGCCCATATGGCCACAGCCCACTACCAGGACCTTGATTTTGTCTGTTTTATTCATAAGGATTAAAGAAATTATAAACGACAGCCACCTAAAGATATGGAAAAAGCAGTTCTCTTTTTACAGGGCAGGCAGGGGTTTAAAAGTATCGCCTTACAATACCCCGTACAGAGGAAGCGTAAGAAGCGCCAAAGATATTGAGGTGCACCAGCAGGTAATACAATTGATAGAGTTCAATTTCTGTCTGGCTGGGCATGGGATCATCAGAAGTTTCCTCATATGCACGGTAAAATGAGGAAGAAAAACCCCCGAAGAGCCGGGACATCGCAATATCCATCCCCTGATGGGAATAACTTACGCTGGGATCAATCAGGTAAGGAGTACCGTTTTTTGCAATAAGGAAGTTTCCACCCCAGAGATCCCCGTGTATAAGTGAGGGCTCACAGGGGCTAGAAATATCATGTAGTCGCATTTCTACTTTGTCAGCCAAAGGAATTTCTCTTTTACTCAGAAGACCCTTGTCATATGCCATTTTCATTTGTGGGAGTAGTCGACTAGAAGTGTAGAATCCGGCCCAGTTATCGGCGCGGACATTGTATTGGGGAAGAGAACCGATAAAATTATCTGTCTCCCAACCGAAGCTTGCTGCCTTTACGGTATGGAGCCCGGCCAGTTGCCGCCCAAGCTGGATCATGTCTTTTTCAGCCGGACTTTTAGATTCGATGTATTCCAGGAGCAAACATCCTCCTGTTTCCATTTTCGAAAGGTGTATTGCCCTGGGCGCATTAATAAACCCAGCAGCAGCAATGGCCTCAAGACCCTCTTTTTCAGCTTTCAGCATGGGATATCCCGTATCTCCGGCCTGGTACTTACAAAAGAATTGATCAGCCCCCGATGTAATTTTTAGAGCCGTAGAGATATCGCCACCCGAAACCGGCACAAGAGATGTAATTTTAAGGCCGAGAGAGGATTCAATATGCTTTTTCAGCTCCTTTTCCATGGCCTATAACTCAAATTCCTTTCCAAATCCCGCAACGCGAAACCCATTGGAGATCGTTTTTTTGTACTCTTCGCTTTCAGGGGACAGCAGGGGATTGGTGTGATTAAAATGGATAAAATAGATTTTTTTCTTTTCGTCCGGAGGAAGGGAGTTAAACAAAGCCATACTCTCAACAACAAAAGGATGTGGGATCTGCGAAAGGTCGCGGGTATTGAGCTCCTCTCCATTGAAAAAGGTCGCATCTAAAAATGCGTAATCCACTTCTGCAATCAGGGCAGTTATGTCTTGTTCCCACCTGCTCCATTTATCAATATCCGGGATAAAAAGTGCTTCTTTCGCTGGCCCTTTTATTCTGTAACCCACAGTTTCTGAATATTCGTCCCTGTGGGGCACCCTGACAGGTACAATGGAAAGGGAGGGGGTAAGATGCATAATGGAGTCTTCAGAAATTCCTTTTAAAACAATATTTTTCTGATTTACCAATTGATCCCAGGGGCCATTGTTTTGAAGAAAACCAATCATCCTGGGCATCGCATAAACCGGCACTTCGGATGCATTAACCGCTTCTTTCCCAAAATACATGAGTCCGGTATAATGACCAATGTGTGCATGGGTAAGAAAAACACCGTCGGGCATTTGGTCTGCAGCTGTATTTGCAACCCAATTTAAGTTGTGGAGCTGAGAAGTGATATCAGGAGTTGCTTCAAGGAGAAACCGCTTTTGGGCTTCTTTATCGACCAGGCCAAGAGAAACAACTTTCCGGCCTGGATCCGGCTTATTAAAGAGATCGGCACAACAGCTCTTTTTACATCCCAGCTGAGGAGATCCGGCATCCTGTACCGTTCCCAGGATAACCAGTTTTACTTCCTGATCAGCTTCTATAGTCTGTGATTTATTGAAATTGCCCTCGTGCTCCGCTTCCTTTTCTTTACAGGACCAGGCCAGTAATACCACTATTGCAGCCCCGTGTCGAAACAATCGTATTAGGGGCCATATTTTCATTGATACAGTTCTTTGTAGTATTGGGTTGCCATCCGATTGCTTGAAAAGGCAGGTACCACATCGTCCATTCCCTTAAAGACGATTTCAGACCATTTATCAGGAGCATTGTAATACATCGGCAGTACTTTTTCCTCCAGGCATTGGTACAGGTTGGCACTATCAAAATCGTCCTGTTCGTGAACCGGACTCCTGTAGTCAGCTTCAGGCAGAATAAAGCTATTCTTTTCATTTTTCGCGAACTCGGGAATCCATCCGTCATTGACAGAGAGGTTCACACTACCGTTCATTGCTGCAGACATTCCACTGGTTCCGGAAGCTTCTCTTGTTATCCGGGGCGTATTCAACCAGACATCAGAACCCAGTTTTAATTTTTTAGAGAGAGCCATTTCGTAACCAACCAGTACCGCAGTATTGGCACGGTATTTTGTAAATTGAACTAAATGGTCAAAGACACTGATAGCCCCTGTATCCTTAGGATAAGGCTTTCCTGCCCAGATAATCTGTACCGGATGCTCCGTGCTGCTCAATATCCTTTCAAATCGCTCCATATCGCGCAGTAGCAGGTCGGCTCTTTTATATTCGGCAAAGCGACGCGCCCAGACGATGGTGAGTACTTTGGGATCGAAAAGTTTTCCAGTTTGATCGAGCACCACATCAAAAAGCTCTTTTTTTAATAAGGCTTTTCTTTTTTGGAAGGCGGATACATTTTTGTTTTTTCTGGCTTTCAGAAGTAAAATATCCTGCCAGAAATTTTGATTTTGTGCATTGGTAATAGGAAAGATTCCACTACTGCCCGTATTTCCTTTCCACATAGCACGGGATACCTTGGCGTGCAATTTGGAGACCGCATTGGTCCTTTTTGCCATGCGCAAAGCAGCGACCGTATAGCTCAATCTATCAGAACCTGCTGTTTCCTTCATCAACTCATCATGGGACAACTTTTTCCCAAAAAAACCACTGTCGTTTAGAACATGAGCATCCCTTTCCACATTTCCTGCCATTTCAGGGGTATGAGTTGTAAAAACCATTTGTTCCTTGCCCACTCCCTGGTTACGCAGATAGTAAAATGCCGGTAACGCATGTCCTTCGTTGAGATGGTAAATATCTGCCCCGCCCAGTGCTTCAACCAGCTTTGCCCCACCAACGCCCAGTACTACACTCTGGCAAATGCGGGTAAGTTCATTACTGTCATATAAATTATTCATGATAGACCTGGAAAGGTCATCATTACCCTCAACATCTGTTGTTAATAAATAAATGGGGACCGAGCCAAAAACAGAGGGTTTTAAAACCATCGCCCTGACTTTAACTGCATTATTCCCAAATATATTCACTTCAACCTCGTGTCCGGAATCTTCAAGAAAACTGTAATGTTTTTCGATATAATCAGGGCGCAGCGTCTGGTCTTTATTTCTCCCTTGATCGTAGTAACCATACTTCCATAGCATCCCCACCCCAATGAGGTTCTGCTTTAGCTCAAATGCCGAAAGCATATGCGATCCCGCAAGAAATCCAAGACCCCCTGAATATATTTTCAGGGCCTGGTGAACTGCAAATTCCATACTGAAGTAGGCTGCCTTTTTTTGGAAAGCTTTGTCTGGCCTGTAGGGATGATACCACCGGTGATATTTACTGCTCATAAATGCGTTTCTTTAAGATGGCAGTAAAAATATGTAAATCCGGACATTTAGACGGCAATTGACAATAATCATTATCAACCAAACAGGTCTCACCCGAAGAAGGTTACTTGAATTGTATAGCGAATTTTAAAATATTCCGAAAGCGGATTATCTAAGGATCGCCTGGTATTTAGAACCGTCCCTGAGAAGTTCACTGCTGGTTAAGATGGCCTCATCGTTTTGGAGGTAATAGTCATATAGCCCTTCCCGGTAGAAATACCTTTTGATGATTTCGTCAGTGAGTTGTTTCCCGATCTCTTTCTCATAAGTATCGAGGGCTTCATATTTACTTTTCTCAATGGAACTCAGCAAGGCCTTTGCATCTGCCATCACGGTAGAATTGAACACCTCCTTATCCTGGCCCGAGAGGGTTTCTTTTAGTACTTTTTCAGCTTTAGTCTCAAATTCGAATGAGCTTTGGGCAACATGTTGTTTAAACCCATCATAATCTGTTGGAGTAAAATTGAATGCTCCCATATCGGAAAGTGGATGGCCGTAATAATAATCGGTGGCATAGTTAAAGATGACGCCATTATTGGCCAGGGCGTTTAAGAGATCGTTGCTTTTTAGGGAAGCGATCTGAATGTCGGGCATCACGCCTCCGCCATCCTGGACCTTTCTGCCGTTCCTGGTCTGGAAATCCTTAAACTCAGTATTCCTGATTGCATTGCCATCATCGTCCCGGTTCCAGTAATCGAGCGACTGAATACACCTGCCCGAAGGGGTATAGTAGCGGGAAATTGTCACTTTTAACTGAGTGCCATAGGTAAGTTTCAAAGGTCTCTGCACCAGTCCTTTGCCAAAACTCCTCGCCCCTACAATCACCGCACGGTCCAGATCCTGCAAGCTCCCGGATACAATCTCACTGGCCGAGGCACTTCTGCCATCAATCAGCACAACGAGAGGAATCTCCTCATCCAATGGTTTATTCCTTGTCTCATAGGTCGAGTTAAATTTCTTAACTTTTGATTTTGTCGTCACCACAAGCGTACCCTTTGGAACAAAAAGATTGGTAACATTGATCGCCTCGGATAACAAACCTCCTGGATTTCCCCTCAGATCAAGAATCAACTTTTTCGCTCCTTCGGCCTTTAGAGAGAGTATAGCCTCCTTGGTTTGAGAAGAGGCCTTTTTGTTAAATCGCGAAAGCACTATATAGCCGGTTTCGGCGCCCACCATTTTGTAATATGGCACGGCATCTACTTCGATGGCCTGCCTTTCAATGGTGGCGTTATAGGTTTTTCCCTGTCGGGTATACCGAACATCAACCGAAGTTTTATTTGCTCCTTTTAGTAACTCACTGGCATCGTCCTGAAAATCTGCGATTTCAATACCTGAAATAGAAATAAGTTCATCGCCGGCCTTTAGTCCGGCTTTGTCAGCCGGATACCCTTTATAGGGCTCTATGATGACCAATTTGTCATTATATGAGCGCACCAGAGCTCCGATCCCGGAATATTCTCCTGTGTTGTTGATACGATACGATTCCACATCCTGCTCATTGAGGAATTTGGTGTATGGATCAAGGTCGTCCAACATATTTTTAATGGCTGTATCCATTAATTCTGCAGGATTGGTTTCATCCACATAATTCATATTCAATTCCTTGAAAAGCGTGGTGAAGATTTCTATCTGTTTTGCGATTTCAAAAAAATCGGATTTGAAACTACTGGCTGCCAAAAAAACGAAGGCTGCCAGCACAGGAATGAGCACTCTTTTATGAATCATCTTTTTCATTTGCTTCACGAGTTAAAAATTTGTCGAAAATGCTCTGCATCTTCTTTTCTATAACGTAAAAAGATGGCATTTCCTTACCAAGGTATAAAAACATTAAGGCATAGTTTCCTTCTGTTTTGTTAAAAAAACTGTGCTTATTGAGGCGATAGCCCTCCCTGAGTAACCGTTTTACCCTGTTTCTTGCGACGGCACTTTTAAAGTTTCTTTTAGGCACAGAAAATCCAACCTTAATTCCGGTAGCTTTATTTTCGGTTTTCAGATAAAGTAATTTTAACGGGAAGACAGTGATAGAAGATCCTTTAGTAAAGACTTCCTGAATTTGTTTTTCGTGTTTTAATTTTTCTTCTTTGGGAAATGTAAACTTCATCAGAAGGCAAAAATAGCAAGAATAAGCTTGCGCGACAGGAATGATAATTGTCATATTTTCACCACAACTTAGGCGGTATCTTGTGGTCCTGCATGAAGTTTATGAACAATTGAACAATTATGGGAGAAAAAATAGTCCGGAAAATTAATAACCACGAAGACAAAAAGGAGTATATCGATCATCTCCTGAAAGACATCGAGACCCTTGAATTGATGTTAAACAAGGGTCTTTTTTCAGCAAAGCCCATTCATATTGGAGCGGAACAGGAGTTCTGTCTTGTGGATGAATCCTGGGACCCTTCCAGCCTTGGGACTGAAATTCTTGAGGATATTGCTGACGACCACTTTACCTCTGAACTCAATAAGTACAATCTGGAACTCAACCTGGATCCGCTTAAACTAGAGGGCAGCTGTTTTTCAGATCTTCATAAACAGCTTAATACCCTGATGACAGTGGCCAAGGAAGCTGCTGATAAACACAAGGCCAGGATTATCCTTACAGGAATATTACCAACTATTTCGCACAAGTACCTTCAACTGGATTCTATGACTCCGGTTGACCGCTATAAGATCCTCAACGAGGCAATACAGGAGATTCGCAAAGATGACATCGAATTACACATTAAAGGGGTTGACGAGGTAAACCTCCATCATGACACCATACTATACGAAGGATGTAATACCAGTTTTCAGGCCCACCTGCAAATCGATCCGGAACATTTTGCAGAGTCCTATAACTGGGCACAGGCCATAGCCGGACCTGTCTTATCTATTTGTGCCAATTCTCCATTACTGCTTGGGAAAGAACTATGGGCAGAGACCCGGATTGCCCTCTTTACCCAAAGTGTTGACACCCGTAGGAGTACCTTTATTCTCAACGAGAAAGAATCACGTGTGAGTTTTGGACAGGACTGGGTAACCGGAACCATAGCCGATTTTTACAAAAACGCTGTGGTTAATTTCAGGAGCCTGGTAACAACGGCCTTTAACAGCGACAGTTTAACTGAGTTTCATCAGGGAGAAATACCAAAACTTAAGGCCCTATCCCTGCACAACGGCACTACTTACCGTTGGAACCGACTCTGTTACGGCATAACCGACGGGAAACCACATGTTAGAATTGAGAACAGATATATGCCTTCCGGCCCTACAACCGAGGATGAAATTGCCAACATGATGTTCTGGGTAGGCCTTATGCATGGCAGGCCAAAGTCGCTGGATAACATCCATACCAAAATGGACTTTAAAGATGTCAAGGGCAATTTTTTCAGTGCTGCCAGATACGGGATGAGCTCGCAATTCTATTGGGAAGGAAAGCTTATCAGCAGCAGGGACCTGCTTCTCGACCATTTACTTCCAATGGCATTCAGAGGGCTGTACAGTATGAATATTGAACCCAGGGACGCCGAGCATTACCTTTCAATAATAGAAAGGAGAATAAAATCTCAAACCGGATCCCGATGGATGATCAACGCTTACCGCAAACTACTGAAGGAAAACAAGACCGCAGAAGCCCTTAAAATTCTGGTTGCCACAATGTATGAAAGGCAACAGAAACGATATGCGATAGACGCCTGGCAATTACCCAGGGGAGACGAATACAAGATCCCCGATACCGAAATTCGGGTAGGGGACCTTATGAATACCAGGACGATAACTGCTCAGGACATAGACAGTCCGGACCTGGTCTTAAAAATGATGTTGTGGAACAACATTCACCATGCACCTATACTTGATAATGACCTTAATCTTGCAGGTTTACTGAGTTGGGTGGATGTGGAGCACTATCAGAACCATCCGGAGGAGCGCCCCGAAAGCCTGAAAGATATTATGAAAACCGACCTGATAACGGTGACCGAGGACGTATCTTTAAGCAAGGCTAAGAAAATGATGGAAGAAAACAATATTCGCTGCCTCCCAGTAGTTAAAGACAAGAAGCTTGTAGGAATCATTACCAGCAACGACCTCTAATTGATGACTGAAATTATCACCCCTTACGAAACACGTATGAAAAGGATCCTCGGCCACATCAAAGGCAAGGAATCCGGGCCTGTCCTCGTTTTTTTTGGAGGAGTACACGGAAATGAACCTTCCGGAATACAGGCCCTTGAGCACGTCTTTGACGAACTCAACACTAGAGCATATCCCATTAAGGGTAACATTTATGGTATAGCCGGTAACATTCCCGCTTTACTGGCGAAAAAGCGATTTCTGGAGAGAGACCTCAACCGCATATGGCTAAAGGATGAAATCCAGGGAATGGAAGAGGGCAACCAAGAAAAGGTCACCTCAGAAGACCGGGAACGCCTCGAAATTCTTCAGGTAATCAGAGATCTGCTCACGGCCCATCAGGAACCTATTTATTTTATTGATTTTCATACTACATCAAGTAAAACACTTCCGTTTATAACTATTAATGACGCAATGATTAACCGGAAGTTCGCCCGCCAGTTTCCCGTGCCCATCATTCTGGGGATAGAGGAATACCTGGAAGGCCCGGTATTGAATTACATCAATGAATACGGTTATGTGTCTATTGGGTTCGAATCGGGGCAGCACGCCACCGAAGAGGCAAAAATCAACAGTATTGCATTTTTCTGGATGTGCCTGGCATATTCAGGTGCTTTAACTGCAGACGCCATTCCAAATTTCAACGACTATGTAAAAGAGCTGAGGCAATCAGCTGCGCATAACCGGAATTTCTATGAGATTACACAGCGATACGCTATTGAACCCAGGGATAGTTTTACCATGGAACCCGGCTTTGAAAGCTTTGAGTCGGTTAAAAAGGGAACCTTCCTGGCAAAGCATAACGGCAAATCTGTTGTCACTTCTAAAAAAGGCATTCTTTTTATGCCCCTCTATCAGAAGCAGGGCGCAGAAGGGTTTTTTATGATCAGGCGTATTCCAAAATGGGTACTGAGCCTTTCCGGCGTTTTGAGGAAAGTAAAGGCAGATCATTTACTCGCAGGCCTCCCCGGGGTATCCTGGAAAGACAAATCTAAATCTCAATTGATCGTGGATCTCAGGGTAGCCCGTTATTACAGCAAGGCCTTCTTTCACCTGCTCGGTTACCGTAACAGAACACTCGACAGCGAACACATTCTGATTAAAAACAGGGAAAAAGTAGCCCGAAACGACCTTTACAAAGATAGTCCCTGGTTCTGATCTGTTCTACTGCTGTTCGGCCAGCCAGAGATTGTTACTGATCCCGATATCCGCCATCAGTTGTGAAGGGTCAATGACCACTGCCTTAATACTGGAAACGGGCTTGCTAAGCTCGAAACTGTATTCGGGATAGGCCCAGGGCCAATCTTCCAATACAGTTCTTTTAACCTGCCCGTAAGGATTCTCTTTTTCCCCCCGCATCATCCGCAAGGGAATGTAAATGGTTTCCTGGCTTCCGTCATTGTAGACCACAAGAATATCCAGAGGCATGGGCATAAGGCCTATGCGCTCGAGCACCACCTCTGTGCCGGATCCGGCTTCATTTACAGCTTTGATCCCGTAATCAATTGTATTGGTAGTTTGAGTCCAGTCTGTTAGATACCAGTCGAGCTCCATTCCGGATATTTTCTCTGCAGTCCGCTTGATGTCGTTCGGGGTAGGGTGTTTAAATTTAAAATCGGCATAGTATTTTTTCAAAGTAGCCATCAACTTATCCTGCCCTATAATATATCCAAGCTGAGCCAGGAACACAGCTCCCTTGCTATAGGCTGAACGCCCATAGGCCGCATTTACTTCAAAACGGTCGGCATGGGTACTCTGTGGCTGTTCTTTCCCAGACTGAACCAGGTTGTAATAGCCCTCGTAAGAACCCTGAAACGGATTGGGCTTTTGTTGATTCATTATGGTGTTCATACAGAGACTGGAAATAAACGAGGTAAAACCTTCATCCATCCATTCGTGTTTTGCTTCATTGGTAGCTAAGAGGTGCTGAAACCATGAGTGCGCCAATTCGTGTACCATGACCCCAACAAGGCTTTCAAATTTTCGTTCTCCGGTTATCAGAGTGCTCATGGCGTATTCCATTCCGCCATCTCCGCCTTGTACCACTGAATATTGCTCGTATGGGTAAGGGCCGATATTTTCACTGAAGAACTTCATGGCCTCTGCTGTTTTGGGCTGAAGGTTTTTCCAGTTCTCCAGGATTTCAGCTTTGTCCTTATAAAAAAAGTGTAATACAGGTCCGTCTTCCATCCGATAGGTATCGTGAATATAATCTGGATCTGCTGCCCACATAAAATCATGGACTTTAGGCGCCTTAAAGTGCCAGGTAAGGGTTTTTCCTTTCACCTTTTTCACTTTGGTTTCCGGCATTTGGTAGCCATGACCTATTTCATCCGGGTTTTGTAAATATCCGGTACCTCCGATGGTATAATCTTTGTCAAGGGTGATCTTCACATCAAAATCCCCCCAAATTCCGTGAAACTCCCTTGCGATATATGGATCGGCGTGCCAACCTTCATAATCGTATTCAGCCAGCTTTGGATACCACTGACTCATGGATAAGGCAACTCCCTCCTTATTATTTCTGCCAGACCTCCTTATCTGCACCGGAACCTGCCCTTCAAAATCCATCTCAAAAGTGCTGGATGTATTGGGCGGAATAGGATGGTCGAGGTCTACAACAAGAACAGTACCTTCCAATTGGTAAGAAACCGACTTTCCATCCTGTGCCAGGGAAGAAGCCCTTAGATAACCTATCTCATCTGCCGATAGTGATGCAATCCTACTTTTATCAGCCTCCGTCATACGTTTGTCCGGATCGGCGATAGTCTGCAACCTGATATCCATCTCACTTCCCGGCTGGAAAGCATTAAAATACATATGGTAGAATACCCTTTTAAGGGTGTCTGGAGAATTGTTGGTATACACCAGGCTTTGTGAGCCTGTATATCTGTACGTTTCCACGTCCATGTTCACCTCCATTGTATAATCAACAGCCTGTTGCCAGTACGAATGATTGCCTTGTGCATAACTAACTCCGGCCAGGAAAACCAGAACTATAGTGGCGGGTATAAACTTAAATTGCATTCTCATATTACGGTAATTTTACTTTAGAATCTGACACTTTTTGTGCCATGATAAGGGCGTTGTAGGCATTGACAATTTTTCCTGATCGGGAAAGCTGGTCGAAAGATCTGGACTTAGCAGGGTCTCCTGCCACTACAACTGAAAGTTTAGTACTCAGGCCTGAATCCATCAGTATCTTCTTAACTTCAGTAGCAGAGAGTTTTGGGAAGTAAGACCTGATCAATGCGGCAACTCCGCTAACCGCCGGGG
The DNA here is from genome assembly GCA_013042255.1 of Flavobacteriaceae bacterium. GTDB lineage: Bacteria > Bacteroidota > Bacteroidia > Flavobacteriales > Flavobacteriaceae > Muriicola. Next base: position 14,819 of record JABDQK010000077.1, read on the forward strand.
CAGCCATTGAAGTCCCGCCCTGAAATTTGTACTCACTCCCTGGCATCGAAGAATACACCGAACCACCAGGTGCAAACACATCCACATTTCGCGACCCGAAATTAGAGAAGGAAGCCACCATTTCAGAACCATAAGTATCATTTATGGCCCCTACAGTGATCAGATTTTCGGCAAATTCCCGTTCCCCATTTTTGTGGTCATTTGGGTAATTGACGTTATTGGGATTATCCAGGTCTTTACCATCGTTACCAGCGGCATGTACAATTAGAACATCATTATCTGCAGCGTATTTGATGGCATCATACACCCATTCTGCTTTCGGACTAAATGATTTACCAAAACTACCATTGATGATTTTGGCTCCATTGTCTACGGCATATCTGATGGCCAGGGCCACATCTTTGTCATATTCGTCCCCATTTGGCACGGTCCTCACACTCATAATTTCAACATTGTTGGCTACCCCATTTGCCCCAAGGCCGTTATTCCGCTCCGCAGCAATGATACCGGCCACATGTGT
>JABDQK010000079.1 GCA_013042255.1 Flavobacteriaceae bacterium
CAAACGAACTACTATGTCAGTCGCTAAGAAAGAGTATAAAAGAGTTACTGTTAAGTCCCTGGTGGATATGAAAAAGCAGGGGGAGAAAATTTCCATGCTTACCGCTTATGATTATTCCATGGCCAAAATTGTCGATGCTGCTAAGGTGGATGTCATTCTCGTTGGGGATTCGGCCAGCAATGTGATGGCCGGGCACGAGACGACCCTACCTATAACTTTAGACCAGATGATCTACCATGCCTCCTCGGTGATCAGGGCGGTTCACAGAGCTCTGGTTGTTGTAGACCTGCCCTTCGGAAGTTATCAGAGTGATCCTAAAGAGGCCCTGCGCTCGGCCATCAGAATTATGAAGGAAAGCGGGGCACATGCAGTTAAATTAGAGGGAGGTATTGAAATCAAAGAATCAGTGAAACGAATCCTCAATGCAGGGATTCCCGTGATGGGCCATCTCGGTTTAACACCACAGTCGATTTATAAATTTGGGACCTATACCGTTCGGGCTAAAGAAAAAGAGGAAGCCGCCAAGTTAATGGAAGATGCCAAACTGCTCGAAAAAATGGGATGTTTTTCTATTGTCCTTGAAAAGATCCCGGCAGCCCTTACCAAGAAAGTATCTGAAAGTATTTCCATTCCCACAATCGGAATTGGCGGAGGGAGACATGCAGACGGACAGGTGCTGGTCATCCATGACCTCTTAGGGATGACACATGAATTCAATCCAAGGTTTTTAAGAAGGTATATGAATCTTTACGATGAAATGAGCGAGGCCATTTCCAATTATGTGAAAGATGTAAAAACCCTCGATTTTCCCAGTGAAGAAGAGCAATATTAAATTCCCTTTCGAAAGCTGCCGTTTTACTACCAGAAACCTCGTAAAGTCAATACAATTTGTCTGCAGATAAAATCACCTCCAATGCTGCCAACCTCCAGGTCATCTACGAGGACAATCACCTTATTGCTGTAAACAAACGGGTTGGAGATATTGTTCAGGGAGACAAAACGGGAGATCGTCCTCTCAATGAACACGTAAAGGAATTCATCAAAACAAAATACAACAAGCCGGGAGAAGTCTTCCTGGGAGTGATCCACAGGCTCGACCGGCCAACAAGCGGGGTTGTGGTTTTCGCAAGGACCTCAAAAGCCCTGTCGAGAATGAACAAGCTTTTTGCAGATAAGGAAACCGAAAAGATCTATTGGGCCATAGTTAAAAACCAACCAAAGAAAAAGAAGGGTACTCTCGTAAACTGGTTAAAGAGGAACCACAAACAAAATAAATCCTATGCCTACCCTTCTGAAATCCCGGATAGTAAAAGGGCTGAACTCGATTATTCCGTCTTAAAAGAATTAGACAGGTATACGCTACTTGAAATAAATCTGAAAACAGGTCGGCACCATCAGATTAGGGCACAACTTGCAGCCATAGGCTGTCCGATAAAGGGAGATCTTAAGTACGGGTTTGACCGCAGCAACCCCGATGGCGGTATACATCTTCATGCCCGACAACTAAGTTTCAATCATCCCGTAAAAAAAGAACCGTTGATCCTGACGGCAGCACCTCCTGCCGACCCGCTCTGGAATGCGTGTTTATAAAAGAATATTGTTATCGAAGTGCTTTGAGAGCCTTCTCACGGATGACCTCCGCCACAGGTTTATTCTGCAAATGGCTTTCGAGCCAGGAAAGGATATCCAGATAAAGAAAGGCCCGTTTTTCGTAAGGGTGATTTTCAAGAGGTTTAAGCCTGTCGTATAACTTCTGAAACTCGGCCCTAAGTTCGTTGGGGTAGATCGATCCCAGATTACGCAAAAATTTGATCATCTCTTTTTGAACTTCGTGTAGGTCGTTCATTTTCAAAAGGAACTTATAGGTACTTTTTAGCTGTATCTCGAGGTGGTAATCCATTCCGGCTTCATAATGTGCAACCAGACTCAGCACCCGCGCAAAACACATGAGGTCCTCCCTCATCTTCAGGTTCTTGTTACTGATGATTTTCTTTAAGTAGACGATACAGTTTTTGTTATCCCCTACCCCGAAATACAGGCAGGCGATCTTGTAATAAAACACCATAATGTGGTGTTCGTCAATCCGATCCCTATGCTTATTGATGCCGTACTCAATGATCCTTACAAGGTAAAGCCCTTTCTCAAAGGTTCCTTTAAGAAAATGGAGGTTTAGTTTATTGGCATTGATATACAGAAAGCTAAGGGAAGTAATATTATCATTTGTAGGAAAGTCCTTCTGGGCTACCGTTTTTTCCAAATTTGCCAGGACTTTCTCAAACTGGGACGCGTATTTCACATAAAAGAGCGATTCTAACAAATAGTGATTCCCTTTGAGAAAAAATACGGGGTTTAAGGCAATCATTTCCTTGTGGTCATAAAAGAGGTCGACCCATTTACTGGCGTACTTATAACAGGATAAAAAATCCTGAATCAGGAAACTATACCAAAGATGTGCCTTGTACAACCAAAGTTTCTCACGAAATCCCAGGTCATTGAGATTGTATTCAGGCAGGTGCGCATCGAAGTACTCCTTTACCCGCCTAAGATCGTCCTCATTCCTAACATAACCTACCTTTAACATCATCCCATAGAGTTGCAGGGAAAGATTAGACAACTTGCTGGTCATCACATTCTGCTCAGAAAGCATTTTTGCCTGTATGGCCAGCTCATCGGCCCTGTCTGGAATACTCCTGGTAATGTATTGTGTCTCAATAATCTTCTCCAGTTCTACGATTTCATAAGCGATATTCTTTTCTTCATTATCGATGGCTGTTGATTTAACCTTGTCTAGTATCTTAAGGCTTTGCTTGTAAAGGCCCTTCTGATACAAGATGGTTGCAAAATCAAGCTGCTCCCTGATCTGCACCCTGATATTCTGATTAACCGGGTTTAGGCGAAGACTTACCAGAATTTGTCTGTAAAGGTGTGCCTTGAGATTAGATAACTGTGCTTTTTTGACGATACCACTGCCAAGGATAACGCTTTCATCATAGTTTTTCATCTTGTCCATCAGATTGAACAAGGCCAGAAATTTGGCATCGGTATTGACCCCGAGTCGCCCCACATACAATTTAAATTGCCGCTTCTCAGATTTGGAAAGTGATTTAACTAAAACGAATAAGGCGTCCTTATTGACATTTGTCATCGTAAAATGAT
>JABDQK010000091.1 GCA_013042255.1 Flavobacteriaceae bacterium
CGGATCGCTATACTGAATGATATGTATAAAAGTAATATTGGGGTAACGGTCTCGGATTTACAGGAAGACGGAACAGGGACTAAGGTTGAATTAACAATAGATAGGGAAAGATGAAATTAAAGGCAGTAATCATCGATGATGAAATTACCGGCAGGGAAATTCTCAGGAATTATCTCAGGGACTATTGTAATCAGGTAGATGTACTGGGGGAAGCAGGGTCTGTTAGTGAGGGGGTCGAACTTATCGAGAAAAATAAACCTGATTTGGTATTTCTGGATGTTGAAATGCCTTTTGGGAATGCTTTTGACCTGCTTGAAAAAATGCCTGACAGGACTTTTGAAACGGTTTTTGTGACTGCCTATGACCAGTATGCAAAGGATGCTTTGAACCAGCATGCGGCTTATTACCTTATGAAGCCGATAAACATTGATGAGCTCATCAATGCTGTAACCTATGTTGAGGAGATTGTCTCGAAAGAAGAACTTTTACACGATCGAATATTATCATCATCAATCAGGAAAGTAGAAGGGAAAATTACGGTACCCCAATTAGATGGCTTTCAGGTGCTCAATGTGTCTGAGATACTCTATTGTACAGCAGATGACAATTATACTGAGATTTATACCGGGGATAAAAAGATAGTAGCCAGTAAAACTTTAAAGTTTTTTGAAGAATCACTTGGGGCGTATTACTTTGTTCGCATTCACAAGTCATTTCTTGTGAACATCAATGAAGTGGTCAAGTATCGGAAAGGCAAGGGGGGAAGTGTGGTCATTTCGAACGGGAAGGAGCTCCTGGTGTCGGCGTCCAGGAAAAAGGAATTACTTTCGTATTTCGAATAAGATTGGATTTACAGGAATTATTAATCTTCAAAATTATAGGGTGATCATAAAATCGGTAAAGGGGATATCCCCTAAAATAGGCAAGAATTGTTATATCGCTGAAAATGCGACCATTGTAGGTGATGTGGTCATGGGGGAGGATTGCAGTGTTTGGTTTAATGCGGTCGTAAGAGGTGATGTGCATTATATTAAAATGGGGAACAAGGTTAATGTGCAGGATGGGGCGGTTATTCACTGTACGTACCAAAAATCGCCGACTACCATTGGGAACAATGTTTCCATTGGGCATAATGCCATAGTCCACGGATGTACGGTAGAGGATGATGTACTGATAGGGATGGGAAGTATTATCATGGACGATTGTGTAGTGGGGTCGAACAGTATTATTGCGGCGGGAGCGGTACTTACCAAGGGTACCCGGGTGCCACCTGGAAGTGTTTATGCCGGGATGCCGGCCAGGAAGATCAAGGAAGTGAGCAAGGATTTGAGCGAGGGGGAAATCCGGCGGATTGCAAATTCTTATGTGAAATACGCCAGTTGGTTTAAAGAGCCCGGCTAGGATCTCTTCGAATTGTTTATTTTTGAAGCCTAAATAGAAATTAAGGATGAAAGCATATGTATTTCCCGGACAGGGAGCACAATTCAGTGGAATGGGCCTCGATCTTTATGAGAAATATCCGGCGGCACAGGAGTTGTTCGAACAAGCCAATGACATATTAGGTTTTACAATTACCGATGTTATGTTTGAAGGATCGGCTGATGCACTAAAAGAGACCAAAGTGACTCAACCTGCTATTTTTTTACATTCTGTTATCCTAAGCAATGTGCTGGGGGATGCTTTCCGTCCGGATATGGTTGCCGGACATTCTTTAGGTGAATTTTCTGCCCTGGTGGCAAATGGAGCCTTAAAATTTGAAGATGGTTTAAGCCTTGTCTCAAAACGTGCCATGGCCATGCAAAAAGCCTGTGAAAAGGTACCCAGCACGATGGCTGCGGTTTTGGGGCTGGAAGATAGTGTAGTGGAGCGGATTTGTTCATCCATTGAAGGGGTTGTTGTACCCGCAAACTATAATTGCCCCGGCCAACTGGTAATTTCCGGAGAGATAAGTGCTGTTGAAGAGGCTTGTCAGAAATTGAAGGATGCAGGGGCCAGAAGGGCTTTAATGCTTCCTGTAGGCGGGGCATTTCATTCCCCAATGATGGAGCCGGCGCGTGAAGAATTGGCAGCTGCTATCGAGAACACTTCCTTTTCTGAACCGAGCTGCCCGATTTATCAGAATGTGACGGCAAAAGCTGTCAAAAATGCTTCGGATATTCAAAAAAATCTGATCGCTCAGCTCACTGCACCGGTTCGATGGACACAGAGTGTGCAGCAGATGATC
>JABDQK010000094.1 GCA_013042255.1 Flavobacteriaceae bacterium
GTAGATATAGAACTGATCAACGAACAGGTAAAGCTCTTCTACTCTGCTTTGGATGAGATATCAATAGATATCACTGAAGATACTTTTGCTATCACAGAATATGTCCAATTAGGCCTTGGAAGGGAACAGCGATATTATCCCCTGGAAGAGGTAGGCATCACTTTTAATGACAACGGCACTTACCAGATTGTCAGTGAGCTGATCTTTCAACCCCCCCAATACGATCGGAAAACGCTTTTCCACATCTACAATACCAATAATGCCCTGCTGCAAAAACTCCAGAAAAACCTGAAGCTATCAAAGGCGGATCGAGCAGATCTCAAATTGGCCCCGGCCACCTATTTGCTTTGTTATCTGAATGGGTTTGAGGAGGCAAAGGATCAAATGGAAATATTAAAAAACACAACTAAGTCGGTAGATGAAAAAGTGTATAACAATCTGAAGGAATCATTGAGAATTCTCAGAAAAGTGCGCTACAGCTAGTCCTTTACCAGCCATAAAATCTGAAAGGGATCGATCTGTACCAGACTACTCGTCAACTTCCATTTGCTGTCTGAAAGTAATTCACGCAATGAGCCATCATTGACATAGCCCAAATTGGAAAGTATCCCCGCATCAAGAATTTGAGGTGACTCGTCAAAATTAGCCACAACCAGTACTCCCTCCAGCTTGGCTCCTGTCCTTTCGTAAAGGAATAAATGTTGATTACGGGGGTCATGGACGACGAGATTGTTACGGTCTGTAAAAACCCCGATCTTTTTTCGCAGGGAGATCATATGCCGGATTCCGCTGAAAATTTGCGAAGACGGTTTATCAGGTTCACTGAGTTGTGCGACAGCTTCCCAGTTATGGCTGGGTCTGTTTACCCACCTGCTGTCCTGCTTTTTATGTTGATCATCAAGGTAAGAGTAATCATTTAGGGTGCCAAGTTCGTCTCCTGCATAAATCATCGGAATTCCCCCAAAGGAAAGAATGATTCCGTGTAGCATCAGAATCTTCTTTACTGAAATCATCACCATTTCGGAATCCAGAGTACGCATGGCTTTTTCCAGACCCAGTAAAGATGCACAACTCCCGGTAATTCGGCTGTCTCCTGTAGCCGGGTTCTCCATAAATTTATATCCAACGGCCGGACTCCAATCCAGGCCCTGGCAATAGTAATCAATCAGAAACTTCCTGTGCAACCAGGGGTCCCAACCCAACTGGGCGATATAACCATCGTCCAGACCCAGCCCGATGTCATCATGGCAACGGAGGTAATTTATCCAGGTAGAGGATGGCGGTTTTTGGGGTACATTATGTAAGGACTTCTGCAGCAGCAGCGTTTTTTTGGTTGCTATAGAATTCCATAGAAGAGACATTAGTGAGGCATTATAGGCTACATCGCATTCGTTTCCTTCCCGTCTCCCTTCCCCGAAATACTTTACAATATCGTGGGGAGAAACGATCGCTTCTGCAAGAAAAATAACTCCTGGGGCTACTACCTGCAGACACATTCTGAAGAGTGAAATAAGCTGATGCGCTTCTGGTAGATTCTGTGAGATCGTCCCAATTTTTTTCCATAGAAAGGCCAGGGCATCAAAACGTACAACATCGACCCCGCTATTGGTCATCTCCACCAGATTCCTGAGCATCTCCAGAAAGACTTCAGGGTTTGTATAATTCAGATCCCACTGATAGGAATTGAAGACGGTCATTACCCACTGAGAAATTTCAGGCCTGTAGGTGAAATTGCCTGGTGAAGTTGAGGGAAAGACCTCAGGCAAATTAGCTTCAAATGCATCGGGGACAGTCCTGTCCGGGTACATATAATAGTAATCCTGGTAGGTCTTGTCCCCTTCGAGGGCCTTTTTGGCCCAGGGATATTCATCTGAGGTATGGTTTACCACAAAGTCGAGCATAAGGTAAATCCCATTCTTTCGCAGCTTTGAGGTGAGCTCGAGCAGCGATTTCCTGCTACCGTATTTTCTGTCAACTTCAACATAACTGTTAACAGCATACCCGCCATCATTCTCACCAGCCGGCCTGGTAGTAATGGGCATAAGGTGAAGGAAATTAATCCCCAGTTCTTTAAAATAAGGGATCTTCTCCTCAATTCCCTTCAGATTTTTGTTGAAGAGATCGACATACAACTGCATGCCTGTGATTTTATTCGACTGGAACCAATTGCCCTGTTTTAATAACCGGAGATCCTGATATTTTAGTTCCTCAGGTCTTTTTATAAATAGTTCAAGGAGTGATTTTTTAAGCTTTTTAAAGTGCGTTCTGTGTTCAGGACTGGTATAGAGAGAAAAAAATAAATCCTCTATCAAAGGCAGATTGGTTTCGAGGCGTTGTTCGAATAGATTTTCCGGGTTGGCAGTCTGAAGATCCTGTAAATCTTTTTTGGCCAGCTTTCTGTGGAGTGCCAACTGATTCATTCGGAACTATTCAATTGGGTTATATCAGGCAGAGAATCAATTGCCCCGTAACCGGTGGTGGTTATTGCGCCTGCTCTATTGGCAACCTCTACCATTTCCATTAAAGTAGACTCGCTTTCTGATAACATTTCATGTGATGGTAACTCACTGATTTGCTGTAATAGGCAACCAATAAAAGCATCTCCTGCCCCGGTAGTATCCACTGGAGTGACGGCTATACTTGGGATGGTCTGCCGGGAGTTTTTTGTACTCACCCAGGTGCCCTCAGAACCCAGGGTAATGGTAATAATTTCTGCCCCAATCTGGTGTAAAGCTTCACTTGCTTCCGGGAGGGTATTTTTCTTTGATAACATCTGGGCTTCTTCCAGACTGAATTTACACAAATGTGATTTTTCGATATAGGGCATACACTTTTTGACAAAGGTTTTCTCGTTTCCTTTCCACAGGTCTGCTCTGTAATTGGGATCAAAACTGATAAAGGCGTTTTCAGTAATAGCATCAAAAAGATAATGGCTGTACGCTTTCTCCAGGGGTCCTCCCAGAAGAGCTGTTGCCGCCCCCAGATGGACCATCTGGTCGCGAAAGGAGCTTTTAATGGAGGAATCGTATTGAAGTTCCCGATCTGCCCCTCTGGAAAAAACAAAATCCCTCTCCCCGTTTTCCGCCAGGGACACAAAAGCAAGTGTTGTAAAGGTAGATGACCGCTGTACAAGAGAAAGGTCTACATCAAAGGCATCTATTCTGTTCATTAAAAAGGATCCGAAGGGATCTTCCCCCACACATCCGATAAACGCGCTGTTCCCTCCAAGTTTTGAAATTGCACAGGCTACATTTGCAGGAGCTCCTCCAGCCTTTTTGGTAAAAACAGTGGCCTTTGCAAGATCAGCCCCCTGATTTTCTGCAACAAAATCGATCAGTAACTCACCGATACAGAATATTTTTTTAGACAACATTATACGGCCTTAAGGAGGATTAGAGAGTTCAAGTATAGGAAAATATCTGCGTAAATTAAACCTGGTGGGGGATTATTCATAAGGGGATTAAATTAAGCGGGTAAAATTTTTACTAATGCTGTAAGGTGTTCCATAGAGAATTTACGATTTTTGCGCCATGAGAACATTGGTCATTGGTGATATACATGCCGGGGCACAAGCCCTGCCCCAGGTTTTGGAAAGAGCAGGCGTTAAGCGGGATGACCTGCTTATTTTTTTAGGCGACTATGTCGATGGATGGAGCGAGGCTGTAGAGACTGTAGAATACCTGTTGAAATTACAGGAAGACTATCAGTGCGTATTTTTACGAGGGAATCACGATGATCTCTGTTTCCACTGGCTTGAAACAGGAGAACACAATCCACTTTGGTTGATGAATGGGGGACAGGCTACCATAGAGTCGTACAATAAAGCAAGTGAAGAAGTCAAAAGTGCACATATTTCCTTTTATAAATCATTGCGCAATTATTACCTGGATAATAAGAAACGACTTTTTCTTCATGCGGGATTTACCAATTTAAAAGGAGTAGATTTTGAATACTTCTCAAAGACCTTTTATTGGGATCGAACACTCTGGGAGCTGGCTTTAGCATTGGATCCGGGAATTGCCAAAGACAGTATATATTACCCGAAACGTTTACTGCATTATTCGGAAATCTATATAGGCCATACCCCCCTGAGTAAGATAGGAAAGTCGGTCCCTCACAGGGCGGCTAATGTATGGAACATCGATACCGCAGCGGCGTACAAAGGGCCGTTGACCATTATCGATGCAGACACTAAGGAATTTTGGCAAAGCGATGCGGTATATTCTTTTTACCCCGGGGAAAACGGTCGGAACTAATTTTTGGTAATCCTTTAATAGAGTTTCCATATTTATTTGTCGTACTTTGTCTAAAAGACGCAAAAGATGAAGAATATTCGGTTAGAAGTGATGGATGCGATCGAGCCTCAAGTATCGGGCTTTATGGATTCTTTTCTCATACCACCGGATGAAATTTGGCAGCCTTCAGATTTCTTGCCGGATTCCCAGTCGGATGGGTTCTTCGATGCTGTAGAGCAAATCCGGGAAGAAGCAAAAGAACTCGGATATGATTTCTGGGTAACTCTGGTAGCAGATACAATTACGGAGGAGGCTCTGCCCACTTATGAATCCTGGCTGATGGATGTGGAAGGCATCAATCAGCATGCTAAAGAAAACAACGGCTGGTCAAGATGGGTAAGGGCATGGACTGCGGAGGAAAACAGGCACGGGGATGTGCTTAATAAGTACCTATACCTTTCAGGAAGGGTAAACATGCGACAGGTTGAAATCTCTACCCAATACCTGATCACAGATGGATTCGACATAGGCACAGACCGGGATCCTTACAAGAATTTTATTTATACCACTTTTCAGGAATTAGCAACCAATATCTCTCATAAGCGAGTAGGTCAGATGGCCAAGAAAAAGGGAAATTTACTGTTGGGTAAAATGTGTGCCATTATAGCGGGTGATGAAATGAGACATCATCTTGCATATCGCGAATTCGTAAAGACGATTCTGGGACATGATCCCAACGGAATGATCCTCGCTTTTGCAGATATGATGAAGCACAAGATCGTAATGCCTGCCCATTTTCTGAGGGAATCCGGGGGTGCTATAGGAGCCGCCTTTGAGAATTTTTCAAATTGTGCACAAAGACTGGGAGTCTATACGGCACAGGATTATATTGAGATTCTGAAAAAGTTAAATAGTTACTGGGAATTGGGATCCCTTAGAGGCCTGAATGAGGAGGCTGAAAAAGCAAGGGATTATTTAATGAAACTCCCTGATCGCCTGCATCGCATTTCCGAACGTATGAAGTTTCCTGAAGACCAGTATCGATTTAGTTGGGTTCAGGCCAATGGCGTTATCTGACAATGGGCGAGGGGTAACTTTATTTCACTTATAACTTCCCGTGTTTGTGTTCCTCCTGCCACCTTGCAAGTTCTTTCCATTTTCCTTCTGAAGCCATTTTTGCCTGCATAGGCCAGGAGGCAGGATCGTGCACTTTATAGCGATCTCCTCCCGAATCGAGTACTTCCTGGCACTTAGCAACCGAAGTTTCAGCCAGGTCCTTCCAGGTTTTAATGTCATAATTGTGAAACAGGCTTCGGATCTTAGGCCCGATCCCTTCTACCAGGGAAAGATCATCCAGTTTAACCGATTTTCCTATATATTTCTTTGCTTCAGTGGGGTCAAATACGGTGTAATCCCCATTGTTTAAGGCGGACCCGGCAGCCAGTTTCTGCTCACATTTAGCGAGATCGTTCTTCGCCTTTTCCTTTTCCCGACTCAACTCTTTTATCTGAGACTCATAATCAACCGTTGGGTTAGATCCCCGACCGATTAGGTAACCAAAAAAACCGCAGATAAGCCCCACACTAAGGGGAATAAGCCAGCACCAGATATCCATATATTCTAATTCCATTGTGAAAGATTTAGTTTGCTTTTAGATCATTTTGATTAACGCTCCCAGAACAAAGAGTCCATGTTGTGTTCTTGTCCTATGCTGATTCACTATCAGGAACACTGACTACAATACATCACAAAGAAATATATGCCGGCCAATAGAGTGATGATAAACCCTATGATATTCGTCGTTTTTTTAGACATGAATGTAATGGTTAGGTAAATCTCTTTACAAGATATTAAAAAAACGCACATCTAAGGGCTCTCTGATCAATCCTTTGAGGAGGCCCTATTTCGATTCAGGAAATGATTAATCTGTTTTTATAGATCGAACTTAATTCCCTGCGCCAGGGGAAGCTCTTTTGTATAGTTGATGGTATTTGTCTGCCTTCTCATATAGATCTTCCACGCATCAGATCCTGATTCTCGTCCTCCACCGGTTTCCTTCTCTCCGCCAAATGCTCCTCCTATTTCAGCTCCTGAAGTACCGATATTTACATTGGCAATCCCACAATCACTTCCTGAAGCGGATAGAAATTTTTCAGCCTCCCTGAGATCACTGGTCATAATAGCTGAAGACAGTCCCTGTACCACTCCGTTTTGAAGTGCAATAGCATTATTTACATCCCCGGAATACGGAATGAGGTAAAGAATGGGAGCAAAGGTCTCATGCTGGACAATATCAAAGGAGTTTTTTGCTTCAGCGATGGCGGGTTTAACATAACAGCCGCTCTCATATCCTTCTCCCTGCAACACTCCACCTTCTACCAGTAATTTTCCACCCTGAGCCACAACCTGCTCCAGGGCATGCTGATAATTTTTTACGGCATCTGTATCGATTAACGGCCCTACGTGATTAGATTCGTCCAAGGGATTCCCTATACGTAACTGGCTGTAAGCTGCCGTTAGGGCATCTTTTACCTTGTCGTAAACCGATTCGTGAACGATAAGTCGTCTCGTAGAAGTACACCGCTGTCCGGCAGTCCCCACTGCACCAAAGACTGCACCAATAACAGTCATTTTAATGTCTGCATCGGGCGTTACAATTATGGCGTTGTTGCCCCCAAGTTCCAAAAGGGATTTTCCTAGTCTGGCCGCAACAGCCTGGGCTACTATTTTACCCATTCGTATAGATCCCGTTGCAGAAATCAAGGGAATTCGCTTATCCTGAGTCATGTATTCGCCTACCCTGTAATCTCCGTTTATCAGGCAGGAGATTCCTTCGGGCAGGTTATTTTCTTTTAATACTTCAGCAATAATATTCTGGCAGGCGATACCACATAATGGTGTTTTTTCGGAAGGTTTCCACACACATACATCGCCACATACCCAGGCCAGGGCAGTATTCCAGGCCCATACAGCTACAGGGAAATTAAAAGCAGAAATAATCCCTACTACCCCAAGGGGGTGGTACTGTTCGTACATACGATGTCCGGGTCTTTCAGAGTGCATGGTTAGTCCGTGCAACTGTCTTGAAAGTCCGACTGCAAAATCGCAGATATCGATCATCTCCTGGACCTCACCCAGGCCTTCCTGGTACGACTTGCCCATTTCATAGGAAACGAGTTTTCCAAGGGGTTCTTTCAGTTCACGCAGCCGCTGTCCGAACTGACGCACAATCTCGCCTCGTTGCGGAGCCGGTTTAAGTCGCCAGTCTATAAAAGCACTCCCTGCCCTGCTCATAACCTCCTCATAATCTTCTTTGGTGGTTGTGCGGACCCTGGCGATAAGGGATCCGTCTACCGGGGAATAAGATTCGATAATTTCACCTGAGGAAAAGAAATTCGAACCGGTTGAAGTACCGTTGTTAAGCTCTTTAATTTTTAATGCTTTCAGGGAGTCCTGTATGCCGGAGTCAACTATTGCCGTTGCCATAATATTCTGTTTAGTTTTGTGAAGTTCGTTTGGCTGCAAAGCTACAAATAATTAAGATCTTGCGGTGCTACCCGCGATACACTTGGCAGAAAAAAAGGATTACTTCAGATGGATGAGGACCAGTGTGATTAAAGCCGGGAGAGCCTGAACGAAAAAGATTTTTTTTGACACCGTCATCGCCCCGTAAACACCGGCAATCAGTACACAACTAAGAAAAAAAATGGAGATGTATATCTTCCATGGATATTCCCCGATAAAGAAGGTCCATATCAGTCCGGCTGCAAGAAATCCGTTGTACAACCCCTGGTTAGCCGCCATGGTCTTTGTCGGCTCGAACAGCTCTTTAGGAAAACTTTTAAATACCTTGGGAGCCCTGCTGGTCCAGGCAAACATCTCGAGCCATAGAAAATACAAGTGAAGAAGCGCAATAAAACCAATTAGCAGATCGACAGTCAGATTCATGTTAATTTTTAATCCTGATTATTAGCGATAAATCTTGGGTCAACATCCATTACTGTACCACAATTGGAACAGCTGCGAAGCGTATCTGAACCGTAAAAATGTTCAAAGTGTTTTAAAAAGTCCTTTTCAATATCATCGAGCGTAAAATAGACTTCGTATAGTTTATTATTACAGTTGTCACAATACCAGAGCAAGCCATCCTTAGCGCCGAGATCTGCACGTTTTCTTTCAATAACAAGGCCTATAGAACCTGAATGTCTCACAGGAGAGTGGGGAACTTTTGCAGGGTGGAGATACATGTCTCCAGGGCCGAGCTTCATGGTCTTTCTAACTCCATCTTCCTGAATGTGAACTTCGATATTTCCTTCCAACTGATAAAAGAGTTCTTCCGTTTCGTTATAGTGATAATCCTTTCGGGCATTAGGCCCCGCTACTATCATTACGATATAATCATCGGCATCCTTATAAAGGTTTTTGTTCCCCACAGGAGGTTTTAAAGAATCACGATTTTCTTCTATCCATTGGTGGAGGTTGAAAGGAGGTAATACGGCCATATTAAAAACTAAGGTGTGAACAGAGGACTCATGTCTTCATTCAAAAATACGAAAAGTAAGGGACTGAATTTTACTTAAAGAAGATCTGTGTATAAAAGAGGGTTCCGTCAGTACTTTTTTTAACACTGATGGCTGTATTTGTATAATCAGCTTCCATGGTGCCTTTGTGGTTAGGACTTTCCAACCAACCCTGAAAAGCTTCAAATGCATCCGGGTAATCCATAGCTACATTCTCCGCGATTTCCTTCGCATCGGTTTCCGCTGCAATTTTCGAGGCTCTGGAACTGAAGTTATCATGACTGATGGTTCCTTTGGCAATCATATAGTCGTTATGGAGATTGGCATAATCATATGCCAGGGCATTGAATTGTAGGGGTTCTGAGCCTAGAGAAATCCTGTGTTCATTGACAATCTGGAGGAGTTCCTGTTCTACTTCTACTGCATTTAACGCAACCGGAATCACCGAATCATCTGTAGCTTCCTTGGTACAGGAAACAGCAACAAACAGGCAAATAGCCCAAAGGATGGCATGCAGACTTCTTCTCATTATAGTGTTCCTCGCAAGCAGGTAGGGAAGAAGTGGGGATTCTCGTTTTGGAAATTGAGGTCTGTAAGTATACTAAAAAGGATTGAAGGAGGGATTTAAATGCTCAAAAAATTCGATGAAATGCACTTTTTAGACTACTTGTTCATATTCTGAACCAGGTATTCCTACTAATAAAATGTTACTTCAGCTATTGGGCACTCTCATCCTCATCATCATCCTTCTCAATTACCGCGCTGAAAACCAGTTCCCCAATATTTCGGATGGGTTCGTATAAAACCGATTCTGATTTGGTATCTTCATTAACCAGCCTCAGGCTCTTGTTTACGCTCTCGAGAAATATTAAAAGTGCGCCCAGGATAATGGCTACTTTCAGGGCTCCGAACAGGCCACCTGCAATCTTATTCAAGAGGCCAAGCATCGCAAACTCAGCTATTTTTGTAAGCAGTTTGGCAGCAGTAATTACGGCGATCACTATTATAAAAAAGGTGATAATAAATGAGACCAGGCTCATCGTTCGCTCGTTCCAATCCCAATGAGAAGCGAGATAATTCCCTACGATATATGAAAAGTGAATAGCTCCGTATAATCCTGCGACCAAAGCCAGGATGGAGGCTATTTCTATCACCAGACCATTTTTTACGCCCTTAATCAACCCGTAAAGAAGTAAAAGGCCCAGTACTATGTCGATAAAACTCACGAACAACCGATTTGTACAAATATAGAACTTTGATTTGTACCTTTGATTTTTTAGAAAGAGGGAGATTTATTCTTCAGAAATTTGCGAAAGGATGGCAAGAGATCAGGTATTAAAAGAACAATGGGATCTGTTAGTGGCAAAGCTCTCTTCTCAGTTTTCAGATAACGACCCTTTAGAACTCGATGCAATTATCTATCTGGTGGGAGTGCAGGAATTAGGGCAATACCACCGGTCGTTTAAAAAAGACGAGAAAGTTAACCTCATGCATATCGCCATATGCAGATTGCTTGAGCCCTATGGCTATTACGAATTTGAATATTTCGACGAAGAGGGATGGCCGCACTATAAGGTAAAGGAAGAATTGCCTCCATTGAAGGCCGGAGAACAGGCCATATTAATGAAAGAAGCCATTGTCAGTTATTTTTTGGAAAAGGAATACATGCAATGAAAAACTTCCGTCCATATTATGCCGTCATCTTTACTACCCAACGAACTGAAGGGGACCATGGATATAAAGAAATGGCAAATAGGATGGAAACCCTGGCTGCATCACAACCGGGATTTCTGGGTTTTGAAACCGCAAGGAGTGATATTGGCATTAGTGTGAGCTACTGGGAAAGTCTGGAAGCGATAACCCAATGGAAGAATAATGCCGACCATTTGGAGGCACAAAGACTCGGTCGTGAAAAATGGTATCAATGGTACCACCTTCGCATTTGCAGAATAGAACGAGAATACGACTATCAACGGCCTGATTGAAGAATAACATTAGTACAATCATATTTATTTTGCACTATCGGGCCTAAATAAAACATTTGACAATCCTTCAAAGCGACCTTTTTATGAAAGATCCAATTCCTTTCTCCAACCTTAACCGACAAACGGTCACTCGGGAAATAGTCGAAACCAAATTTGATCTGGTCGTAATTGGTGGGGGAATTACAGGGGGTGGAATAGCATTAGATGCGGCATCCAGAGGGCTAAAGGTGCTCCTTCTGGAAAAAGGGGATTTTGCTTCAGGCACCAGTAGCAAGTCGACAAAACTAATTCATGGCGGACTGCGATATCTGAAACAATTTGATTTCTGGTTAGTGAAGGAAGTGGGCTCAGAACGAGCCATAGTACATAAGCTTGCGCCCCACCTGGTCTTGCCCGAAAAGATGTTATTGCCCCTTATAGAAGGTGGCTCCTACGGGAAATGGCTTACTTCTGTAGGCCTGAAGGTCTACGATATCCTGGCACAGGTAAGTGGGGATGACAAGCGAAAAATGCTAGAGAAAAAAGAAGCGATGGCCCTGGAACCCCTTTTGCCTAAGAAGTTAGTGAAAGGTGCGGGATACTATGCAGAATACAGGACTGATGATGCCCGACTCACCCTGGAAAATATTAAAACCAGCCTGCAGTATGGTGCCAAAGCACTTAATTATGCTGAGGTCATCGACTTTATATACAAAGATGAAAAGGTGGAGGGAGTTAAATATAAAGACATTCTGAGTGGGGATACTCATGATATAAAAGCAGATCACGTAATCAATGCTGCTGGTCCCTGGGTGGATGAGCTGAGGAGTATTAACCACTCTAAGAAAGGGAAACGAC
>JABDQK010000095.1 GCA_013042255.1 Flavobacteriaceae bacterium
CATTTTGGGTCCCGACTCGAATTTGACAACGAAGGTTTCCTGTATTTCACTATTGGTGAACGAGGTGACAGGGATGTGAATCCCCAGGATCTTACCCGTGATGGTGGGAAAGTATACAGAATCAACGACGATGGCTCCATTCCTAGCGACAATCCCTTTGTTAATGAGCAAGGCGCCAAAGACGCCATCTATACTTATGGAAACAGGAATCCGCAGGGAATGCTCAAGCACCCGGAAACCGGAGAAATCTGGATTCATGAACACGGACCAAGAGGGGGAGATGAAATTAATATTGTAAAAAAAGGGGCTAATTATGGCTGGCCGGTAATCACTTACGGCATAAACTACAGCGGTACTCCCATCACCGATAAAACGGAGATGGAGGGCATGGAACAACCCATCCACTATTGGGTACCTTCTATCGCTCCCAGTGGGATGACGTTTGTTACATCAGATGTATATCCCGACTGGAAGGGAGATCTACTGGTAGGCTCTCTCTCTTTCCAATACCTGGAACGCCTGGAAATGGAAGGTGAAAAAGTAACTTACAGGGAAAAATTACTGGAAGATATCGGAAGGGTACGAAATGTAAGACAGGGGCCTGATGGATACATTTATGTGGCTGTAGAAGGTAAAGGCATTTACAAATTGGTACCCAGGTCCTGATCCTTTAGGATTATTAGGAATTTCGTTTTTGACACTGAAGTATAAAAGATTTACTTGCCGTAGGCATCTATGGCCTTCTTTACCGAACCGTATTTCTGAAGAACTTCAGCAGCTGTTTTATAATCAAGTTGCAAACTTTCCATCAAATACCTGGTTCCGCGATCTACGAGTTTATTGTTGCTCAGTTGCATATTGACCATCTTGTTGCCTTTTACCCTGCCAATTCTGATCATCAGGGCCGTAGATATCATATTCAGGGCTAGTTTCTGGGAAGTGCCCCCTTTCATTCGGGTACTCCCTGTTACAAATTCAGGGCCAACTTGCATTTCTATAGGGATTTCGGCTGCCAATGCAAGGGGGGATCCCGGATTGTTAGTAATTCCAGCAGTGAGTAGTCCTTTTTTCCGGGCTGCAGTAACTCCTCCAATTACGTAGGGGGTAGTTCCCGAGGAGGCAATACCCACTACTGTATCCAGAGAATTGATCCCAAATGCCTCTAAATCTTTCCAGGCCTGTTCAGTATCGTCTTCGGCATATTCAACAGCCTTGCGAATAGCAGAATCACCCCCGGCTATAATACCTATCACCCGGTCATGGGGCAGGCCAAAGGTAGGTGGTATCTCCGATGCATCCAGGATTCCGAGTCGGCCACTGGTTCCGGCTCCGATATAAAACAGCCTGCCTCCCTGAAGGAAACGATCCGCAAGCCCTTCCACTAATTGTTCTATACTGGGTATCGCTTTGGCGACTGCCATTGCAACTTTCTGATCTTCACTGTTGATATATCTGAGTAATTCTCCGGTGCTCATCTGTTCGAGATGATCGTAATCAGAAGCGTCTTCGGTAATCTTTTTAAAGTCGGACATGATTATAACAGGCGTAAATCCTGATTTCTGAATGGGTTTAACAACTTATTCTCCGGGGATAATTCCGTAATCATCGAGTTGATAGCGTGAATATCGCAGGTTTTAAAACGATGCTGGGAATTAAGCTTTTCAGAGATACACAAAAGTATTGTTTTTTTGGAAGCATTGATAACCGCCTTTTTGAGTTGTACCACATCCCAGTCGAATTCTGTCAACCCGTGAAGTGCGTCTACATATCCGGTACCAATAAAGGCATAATCGAATCGCATTTCCGCAAGACGTTGTATCGTATACATCCCGTTGGAGATCATGGATTCCCTTGAAATCCTTCCCCCTATAAAGATCAAATCTACATTGGGCATCCCTGCCAGTTGCAGTGCTACTGGGAGACTAAAGGTGAAACAACTCAACTTGAGCTTAGGGGGTATCATTCGCGCCATTTCGAGGCATGTAGTGCCCCCGTCTATAAAAATCACATCCCCTTCCCTGAGTAAGCCGATGGCCTTTTCGGCGATAGCCATCTTTTCGTTTAAGGCGTAGATGTTTGAACTTCTTGTGGAGGTATGCGTATAGCCCAGAGAGATCGCACCGCCGTGAACCTTTCTTAGTTTACTACCGGCATCGAGTTCTTTTACGTCCCTGCGGACGGTATCGACGGAAACATCCAGTTTTTCAGACAAATCGGTTAACAACACCCGATTATGGAGTTCTACCTCGTTCAAAATAAGTTGTTGTCGTTCTTCTTTTAACATTTGTATATGTTTTATCGCTGAAAATAAACTGCAGTTTTGTGCTATTTCGATTCAAAGATAACTACTATATTGCAATATATTGCATTTTTTATGGCAAAATACTGCAATATTAAAATTAATTCTCTATTTTTGCCGGGTGTAACCATTTAATAGTCCATTATGATTTCTTCTCCTCCCACTTCCGAAACCGGTTCCTTTCCCACTGATGACGAATCGCGGAAATTTGAACGTATCAAAACCAGGATACACGAAAATTCCGAAGAGGCTTCGTTTTACGTAGCTAATGAAATAGCCGATCTCATCCGCCAGCGACAGAAGAGTGGTAAGAAAGTTGTGCTTGGCCTTGCTACAGGATCTACCCCGACAAAAGTCTACGAATTCCTGGTGAAGTTTCATAAAGAAGAAGGACTGAGCTTTAAAAACGTGATCACTTTTAATCTCGATGAATACTATCCCATGGCCCCTGACTCAATCCACAGTTATGTGCGGTTTATGGAGGAACACTTATTTGATCATATCGATATAAATAAATCTAATATCCACATCCCCGATGGAACACTCGAGAAAGAGGATGTAAAAGACTATTGCCGGGCCTATGAGCAAAAAATCCTCAAAGCCGGTGGATTAGACATACAGGTATTAGGTATTGGGCGAACGGGGCATATAGGATTTAATGAACCCGGCTCCACCCTCGTCAGTAAAACAAGGCTGGTACGTCTAGACAGAGTGACAAAACTCGATGCGGCCAGTGACTTCTTTGGCCTCGAAAATGTTCCGGCCAGAGCCATCACAATGGGTGTAGGAACCATCCTTTCGGCAAAACGTATCATCCTGATGGCCTGGGGAGAAGGCAAGGCCGATATCATTAATCAAGCCGTGGAAGGCCCTGTAAGGGAATCTGTCCCTGCTACTTTTCTGCAGCACCACAAAAATTGCGATTTCATCCTCGACGAAGCTGCTGCATCTTCTTTAACCAGAGTAAGTACTCCCTGGTTAGTAAGCGAATGCCAGTGGGACGAAACTTTAATTAAGAAGGCATCGATCTGGCTTTCTGAAAAACTAAACAAAGCGATTCTGAAATTGACCAATGAGGATTACAATGAATACGGAATGGGAAGTTTAGTAGCCGAAATCGGATCTGCAGAACACATCAACCTCATCGTCTTTAACCAGTTACAGCGAACTATTACCGGCTGGCCCGGAGGAAAACCCAATGCGGATGACAGCAAGCGGCCGGAAAGAAAAGATCCTTACCCAAAAACTTCCCTGATCTTTAGTCCGCACCCCGATGATGATGTTATATCCATGGGGGGGACATTACTCCGACTCGTCGATCAGGGACACGAAGTACATGTAGCCTATCAGACCTCCGGGAACATCGCAGTCTTCGATGATGAAGTAATCCGTTTTCTGGATTTCACCAGGGAGGTAGAGCAAGACAATGAAGATTTGCAAAAACAGGTGAAGGAGGTGCGGGAATTTCTCGAGAACAAACAACCCGGAGACGTCGATAGTCCTCAGATACAATATTTCAAGGGCCTGATTCGAAAAGGTGAAGCACTTTCTGCCTGCAGGTATTGCGGGGTTAAGGAATCGAATGCGCACTTTCAGAACCTCCCCTTTTACGAAACAGGAACGGTAAAGAAAAAACCGTATTCCGAAGCGGATATACAGCAAACCTATGAACTGTTGAAACAAATAAAACCTCATCAGATCTTCGCCGCAGGTGATCTTTCAGACCCGCACGGCACTCACAGAGTATGCCTTAATATTATCTATCGGGCCCTGGACAGACTGGTAAAAGAAAAAGCCTCCTGGCTCAGGGATTGCTATGTATGGTTGTACCGCGGTGCCTGGCAGGAATGGGATATTGCAGATATGGAAATGGCAGTACCCATAGGACCTGCAGATATGCAGCGTAAAAAGAATGCTATATTCAAGCATCAATCACAAAAAGACAGTGCCATGTTCCCCGGAAATGACAACAGGGAATTCTGGCAACGTGCCGAACAGAGGAACAAAGCAACCGCAAAAAACTACAATGCCTTAGGGCTGGCCGAATACGAGGCAATAGAAGGCTTTGTGCGATATCATTTTATGTAAAACCCGATGCTGCTTTCCCTACCCCTTTATTTTTTTAAACTATGGAAGCAGTAATAAGTTTAATTTTTACTTTTAGCCCTGAACAGAAAGTATGATACAAAAGAATAAATGGGCGTGGGCGTGGGTACCCAGCCTCTACTTCACTCAGGGTTTACCTTATGTGATGGTGGTGACCGTTTCGGTGATCATGTACAAAAAACTAGGTATCAGCAATGCAGATATCGGCTTGTATACCAGCTGGCTTTACCTCCCCTGGGTCATAAAACCCCTATGGAGCCCCTTCCTGGATCTCATTGGAACAAAACGCAACTGGTTTCTCCTGATGCAACTCCTTGTGTCCCTTTCCTTCCTGGCCATAGGCTTCACCTTACCTACTAATATCTTTTTTATCACAACACTGGCTTGTTTCTGGATGGCAGCATTTGCATCAGCCACTAATGATATCGCTTCCGACGGTTATTATATGATTGGTCTTACCGAAGAAAAGCAATCCTTTTTTGTTGGTGTGAGGAGTACCTTTTACAAACTTGCCAATGTAACCGGGCAGGGACTACTGGTGATCTTAGCCGGGTTTCTGGAAAACCACTACGGAGATAATACGAAAGCGTGGTCAGTTACAATGATTGCAGCCGCCGTGCTGATGCTCATTTTTACCATTTCCAACGCTGTACTCTGTCCAAAATTTGAATCTTCCAAAGCAATAGCCCTCGACAAGCCCAATAGTTTCCTGGAAGTATTTTCCTCCTTTTTTAAAAAACCAGGAATAGGAATAGCCCTTACATTCATCCTGTTTTTCAGGCTGGGTGAATCCCAATTGGTTAAAATGGCTGCTCCTTTCCTACTTGATCTTCCGGAAGACGGCGGATTGGGATACAGTACGGCAGAAGTAGGAACCATTTACGGAACCATTGGGGTAATCATGCTAACCGTTGGCGGTATATTGGGGGGTATCTTAATTTCCAGACATGGCTTGAAAAGGTGGTTCTTCCCAATGGTACTTTCCTTAAATATTCCCAATGCGTTTTACGCTTACCTGGCCATCACCGAAACCAGTCATTTGGGGGCTGTTGTAACCACTGTTATCCTGGAACAATTCGGATATGGATTTGCCATAGCCGGATTTATGGTCTACCTGATTTATATTGCCGAAGGAGTGTCAAAGACCTCGCATTATGCCCTTGCAACAGGTTTTATGGCCCTTGGGATGATGCTCCCGGGCTTAATAAGTGGCTATATGCAGGAGTGGTTGGGATACGACGGATTTTTTATCTGGGTCGTACTGGCCGCACTCCCTTCCCTTATTCTTTTGAAATACATTAAATATCCACCAGAATATGGAAAAAAAAGGGAAGCCTAACCTTAATGTGATACCTTACACCAAAGCTACCAAGACGCTCAGCTTAAGAGAAAAAGTAGGGCAATTCTTTATGCCTGCAGCTTTCATCAATGATACTGAGGAAGAGATTTCAGCCCTGGAAAACATGGTGTCTGAGGGAGCTGTGGGTGGAATTTGTTTCTTCCACAGCAGGGCCAGTGCTGCCACGAATTTTGAAGGCAAAAAAAAAGTTATCTACAATGCTGAAAGCTTTGAGGTCCTCAAAAATCTCATCAGAAGGTACCAGCAGGTAGCTAAATATCCTCTTCTCATCAGTATCGATGCCGAATGGGGGCTCGCCATGCGGATAGAAGAAACGCCACAATACCCGTTTGCCATGACCCTAGGCGCGGCGAAAGATCCGTCACTGGTCTATGAAATTGCAAGGTCTATTGGACAGGACTGCAGAACTGCGGGAATTCACTGGAATTTTGCGCCAGTTGCCGATATCAACAGCAATCCTGAAAATCCAGTAATAGGATATCGTTCATTCGGAAGTAACAAAGAAGAGGTAAGGATTTGCGCTACTGCTTTTTCTAAAGGATTACAAGATGCGGGAATCTTAAGTTGTGCCAAGCACTTTCCGGGTCATGGAGATACGGCTACAGATTCGCATCTTCACCTCCCTGTGCTGAAAAAATCGGAATCGGATCTCTTAAAGGACGAACTTATACCCTTTAAAGCTTTAATCAGCGAGGGTGTAGATGCGATCATGGTAGGCCATATCGCCGTTCCGGCACTAACCGGCGGACAGTCTATTTCCGCTTCAGTATCCGGAGAAATTATAGGGAACCTGCTTCAAAATACCCTGAAATACCAGGGTGTTGTGGTCTCTGATGCTTTAAATATGCACAGTGTATCAAAATCTTATCCCGAAAAAGGTTCACTGGAATGGGCAGCGTTTAATGCAGGTACGG
>JABDQK010000096.1 GCA_013042255.1 Flavobacteriaceae bacterium
TTATGGCTGATGAATGGAGCGGCTTTGAAAATGTGCGCGAATGGGAGATGATGGATGAGGTTGACACAAGTTACAACCGAAAAAAACTCGACCGCATTGCCAAAACGATTACCAGCTTACCTGAGGGGAAAAAATTCCTGAGGAAGGTGGAAAAATTAGTCGGTGATCGAAAGAAAATGTATTTTGAATCCGATAAACTCGACTGGGCTATGGGGGAATTACTCGCCTACGGTTCACTGCTTGAAGAAGGGTTTGGCGTTCGGATGAGCGGGCAGGATGTGGAACGTGGTACTTTCTCACATCGTCATGGAGTTATGAAGGTAGAGGAAAGTGAGGAAGAGGTCTTGCTCCTAAACCATATTTCCAAGGACCAGGGAATGTTTCAGATATACAATTCTCTGCTTTCAGAATATGCGGTTGTAGGGTTCGACTATGGATACGCAATGGCCAGTCCTAATACACTAACCATCTGGGAAGCTCAGTTTGGAGATTTTAGTAATGGGGCACAGATCATGATCGACCAGTATATCTCTGCAGCAGAAGATAAATGGAAGATCCAAAACGGACTGGTGATGTTTTTGCCTCATGGATATGAAGGACAGGGAGCGGAGCATTCTTCGGCGAGAATGGAGCGTTACCTTCAATTGTGTGCAAGAGATAATATGTATGTGGCCGACGTTACTACCCCTGCGAATATGTTCCATTTGTTGAGGAGGCAGATGAAGAGTAATTTCAGAAAGCCCCTGATCGTGTTTACTCCCAAGAGTCTATTGCGTCACCCCAAAGCAGTTTCAGGAATAAAAGAAATGACTGAAGGCCGGTTCAGGGAAGTGATAGACGATGAAACCGTCAAAGTTGAGAAGGTAAAGTCACTGGTATTCTGCACTGGGAAGTTCTACTATGACCTGCTTGCAGAACGAGAGGAATTAGGTCGGGATGATGTTGCCCTTGTGCGTGTTGAACAATTATTTCCTCTGCCTTCAGAGCAGATGAAAGCTGTTATCAAAAAGTATAAAAAGGCCGATGATCTTGTCTGGGCACAGGAAGAACCTAGGAATATGGGTGCCTGGTCTCATTTGATGATGCACTTCAGCGATGCACATAAATTCAGAGTGGCTTCGAGGCGATTTTATGCTTCGCCCGCTGCTGGTAGTTCTGTTCGTTCAAAAATGAGGCACCAACAGGTAATAGATTACGTCTTTGATAAAACCAAGGACAACATGACGCGCCCTGCAGTAAAAAAATGATCATGAGGAAGCTATTTGCCTTGCTGTTTCTTTACACAGGACTTGCGTATTCGCAGACTGAATTGCCTCAGTATTCCACTATCATTGCGCAATTAGCCAGTTTGTACAACGCACAGGATTACCAGGGAATCTATGAACTCTACGATGTCAACATGCAAAAGGCATTAACCCCGGCAGAGAACCAACAATTCTTTTCGGAGAACGTCAATAGAATAATGGGGGATATCAATGAGTGGGAGTTTATCGGTTTTCAGAGGGGAGCGCACGTGTACCGCACTTCTTTTGAACGAGCCTTGTCTAATATTATGATTTCCCTTAGTGGTCAGAATAACAAAATTAACGGATTTTATATTGCCCCTCCAAAACCACTTGGAATCCCGGTTTTGGAAAGGAATACAACCAAAATGATTCTTCCATTCAGGGAAGAGGTATTCGTGTACTGGGGAGGAACTACATTGGAACAGAACTATCATCTGGCAGAAATTTCACAGCAGTATGCCTATGACCTCCTAATGGTTAAAGATGGACGCTCCTATCAGGGCGATCCGAAGATAAATGAGAATTATTTTGTCTTTGGAAAAGAAATAATTGCCCCTTGTGACGCCAGGGTTGTTCTGGTAATCGACGGAGTTCCCGACAATGAACCCGGGACAATGAATCCCGCACAACTTACCGGAAATACGATCGTATTACAAACGGATTTAAATGAGTATATTCTTTTTGCACATTTGCAGGAGGGATCTTTGGAAGTGGAGGAAGGAGAAGAAGTTCGCCAGGGGAATGTAATCGCCCGTTGCGGCAATTCCGGAAACACAACAGAACCCCATTTGCATCTGAGTCTTCAGAATACGATCAATATGGAAGAAGCTACCGGGGGAAAATTATATTTTGACCAAATAATGGTCAATGGAGAAATAAAAACGGATTACCTTCCCGTAAAAGAAGATTTTATCAGAAATTTGAATTAAGGAAATTTATTACAAAAACAGAACGCATGATTTTAGAAATGAAAGTTCCCTCTCCGGGAGAATCCATAACCGAGGTTGAGATCGCCGAATGGTTGGTAAAAGACGGCGACTATGTAGAAAAGGATCAGGCCATAGCAGAAGTGGATTCAGATAAGGCTACTCTGGAACTCCCTGCTGAGGAGAGTGGAATCATTACCCTAAAAGC
>JABDQK010000100.1 GCA_013042255.1 Flavobacteriaceae bacterium
AAGGAAATGGAACAAATAGTTTTCAGCGGTACAAAACTCAATATTGCGTACTGGATAGATGAAATCCTTGATGAGGATCAGCAGGAAGAAATTCACGAGTACTTCCTTGATGCTGAGTCTGATGATATCGAAGAAGCCTTAAAGGAATTTAACGGGGATTATGAAGACGAAGAACTCAGGCTGTATCGGCTTAAGTTTATGAGTGAGGTGGCGAATTAAACCAACGAAAAAGAATAAAGAAAAACTCCCGGCAATCCGGGAGTTTTTTATTAGATATTACCGAATTCCCCGGCTGATATAAAGGCGATGATTGCACCGAAATACAGGATGAGGAAAAGGAGATAGCACAGAGATAACGCCAATCCAACATAGGACAGAACCCGCCCGGTCTTAACGTTTTCATAGCCCGTGTACATGCCGGGATTTTCATTGTAAAGACGTTCTGCTTTACCGGCACTGTTCAAACCCAGAATGGTGAAAATAATCCCGAATGGGCCACAGCAAAGTAAGGTTAGAACAACAGACAGAATTCCCATGGTGAGGGCATTACTTGCCCCTGGAAGCGATTGTTGATTCATATGATTTGTTTAATTGGTTATTCTTCAATGCCAAATTGCTCCATAATCTCCTGTGATTGTCGCATGGCTTCTTCCCAGCCTCCCATTGCCCAGATACTGTAGATCATATAGCATAGGAATAAAATCCCCAGTACAAGTCCAATAATAACAAGAATTTTAGCTGTTTTCAGCTGACTGTGGTTAGAATAGAGTTCCGGATTTTCCAGGAAAGTTTTTTCGTCTTTCTTAACCAGAAATAAACCTATCCCAGACATAATGATAGCAGGGATACCGTAGAAACAGCAACAGAGATACGACAATATTGCCAGTACAATTGCTATGGTTACGTTTGGTAGTTTTTGTTGTTCCATAAAAAGTTTGCGGTTACATTATTAATTTAAATAAAAAATTAAGCAGAATCAGCGAAACACTCATGATCATAAGAGTAATGCTGATTTTGTTGGCATATTTAATTTTAAAAAACTGATCGAGGAGAAGGAAACCGAACAGACCGAGAATAGGATAAATGGCAGGGTACATTTTAAACGCCGCCAAAAACTCACCCTGAAATAAAAAGAGTACTGAGCGCTGTATGCCACAACCAGGACAATCCATTCCCAGAATCTGTTTACTCATGCAGGGAAGCATCAGGTCTTTAGCAGCAAATAAGATCAGCAGCAGGTTCACCGGTATTTTTTAAGAATCTCCTTCCGAAAAATACTATTATTTTTAAGGAATGAAAATAAAATGCGGGTTTTATTTTAGATGAAAAATGGTAATGATTAAAGCAGGGGATAAGATTCAAGTACTCGATGATTCCATTGAAGGAACTGCTGTTCGAATAGAAGGAGATACCATAACTATTCTTACTTCAGAAGGATTTGAGCTGGATTACAGCCTCAAAGAGGTGCTCCCTTTAGAGGACCGTACCCAGATAAATGTCAGTGCAGCTGAGGCTCAGGAGGCCAGAAGGGAAAAGGAAGTACCGGCAAGGAGAAAAATAAGGCCGGTCAAACCCAAGGAGCGCAATGCACCTAAAATGGAAGTCGACCTCCACATCCATCAGTTGGTACCCAGTACCAGGGGGATGAGTAATTACGACATGCTTAATATTCAGGTGGAAACTGCTAAGAGGCAACTCGATTTCGCTATCAAAAAACGAATCAGGAAGGTAGTGTTTATCCATGGTGTGGGAGCCGGAATCCTAAAAGAAGAGCTCTACTATTTATTTCGGAGACATCCCAATATTACTTACTACGATGCGGACTATCAGAAATACGGACTGGGCGCCACCGAAGTGTATATCCATCAAAATGTAAAGGAATAGGACTTATTCCTGAGTGGTCACCACCCCGAATTCATTTATACTTGTATCAGTAATCCTTTCACCCTGTGCATTGAGAAGACTGATGTCGCGCAGCTCGATGGTGTGTTCATAAAGTGTTGAGTCGACGGCACTCTGTATGGTGGTAATCAATACTTCCCCGCTAACAGCTTCTATTTCTTCAACAACGGTAGGTTCCGATGGAGGGATTTCATCACAAAAATAGCTTTTGGTAACACTCGCGGAAAAGATCCGGTATAAGAGAGAACTTTGCCCGGGAATGGTACTTACAATAGTATCTGTTGTTGCTTCATTATTGAGAGTACCACTTTGAAGGTCGAGAATCAGAGCTTCATCTCCATTGATCTTGAAAAAAACCGTGGTCGCAGTGGTAACTGTAGTTTCACAGGTTTGTATGGAAATATCGTCAAAATCAATGGTTTCAATTTGCAGGTCCCCGTCATTGCAATTCCAGAGCAGTACCGCGATCAGGAACGGAAGAATTCTTTTCATAGGTCAAATTTAAGGCAAATTAGAAGTAATTTCCTATTGGATTGTCTGCTCATTACAAAGAATTTATTTTATTTTCCTGTATTTTTGATCAGGTTCCAAAGGAAGATCGCATATGAAACAAGTATATCTGGATAATGCTGCCACTACCAGAGTGAGAGATGAGGTTATAGAGAAAATGCACTCAGCCCTTGCCAATTGTTACGGGAATCCGTCATCTACACATGGTTTTGGGAGGACAGCCAAAACCGCCATAGAAACTGCGCGTAAGACGATAGCCAAATATCTCAATGCCCAACCCTCCGAGATTATATTTACTTCCGGAGGAACGGAGGCAGACAATATGATCCTGAGATGTGCGGTTCGTGATCTTGGGGTTGATACCATTATTACGTCACGCATTGAACATCACGCCGTATTGCATACTGTTGAAGAACTGGAGTCTGAGTGTGGGGTAAAAGTATGCTACCTTAAACTTTTGCCTGATGGAAACCCGGATACTGATCATCTGGCAGAATTGCTGAAGCAGGAAAAAGGCAAGATTCTGGTGAGCCTGATGCATATTAACAATGAAATAGGAAATAAACTCGATATACAGACCATCAGTGAAATGTGCCAGGAAAATGATGCACTTTTTCATTCCGATACAGTACAGTCGATTGGTCATTATCCCTGGGATGTACAGAAGACGCCAATTGATTTTATGACAGCGGCGGCTCATAAATTCCACGGACCTAAAGGCGTGGGGTTTGCCTATATCCGAAAAAATTCAGGGCTGAAGCCAATGATCGTAGGAGGAGCTCAGGAGCGTGGTTTCAGGGCTGGAACAGAGCCTTTCCATAATATTGTTGGATTAGAAGAAGCTTTTGTATTGGCCTATGATAAACTTGAAAAAGAACAGGAATATATCTCTTCTTTAAAGCGATACTTTATTAAATCAGTAAAAGAAGCTTTTCCAAAAGCAGAATTTAATGGGTTATCGGGGGATATGGAAAACAGTACATATACCCTGGTGAATGTGCGTTTGCCAATTTCACAGGAAAAAGCGCTAATGTTGTTGTTTCATCTCGACATCAAGGGTATCGCATGTTCTAAGGGGAGTGCATGTCAGTCTGGAAGTGACGGTGGATCACACGTGCTTTCTCAACTCCTGTCACCAGAAGAATTAAAGAATCCTTCGCTTAGGTTTTCATTTTCCATTTATAACACCAAGGAAGAAATAGACTATACGATTGAAGTACTGAAGGAATTTAG
Source organism: Flavobacteriaceae bacterium (assembly GCA_013042255.1). Classification (GTDB taxonomy): domain Bacteria; phylum Bacteroidota; class Bacteroidia; order Flavobacteriales; family Flavobacteriaceae; genus Muriicola. Next base: position 3,646 of record JABDQK010000100.1, read on the forward strand.
CAAGGACGAAAAGGCCCCAATGATTACTTAGCGCTCTTTGTCATAAGGAAATTTTCTGGTTGCCTTTTTCATCATGGATTCTATCAGGTCCGTTGTATTTCTGCCTGATTTCTTATTGATTTCTTTCTCGTATTTCCAAAGCAATTTACCTGTTTCACCATCACTGACTTTAATGCCAATTCTGCCGTAATTGGCATCGCCAAGAATATAATCGATAAAACTAAAATTAGAGGGAATTCCTTCTGACAGCAGGATGTTCAGGTCTAAGTTGCCGCTGACAATACCATCAACATCCAAAACTTCACTCAGTTGTTTGATGGTGTAGGTATCTATATTGGCATAAGTGATATTGCTCTGTGCCAGGATAGCGTTAGTATTTTTTGTGTTCTGGAAATCGACGGAGAATTTTTTTCTGCGTTTACCGCGTCCAAAATATGTTTCAAGGGCATCCTGTACGGCATAACCTTCACGTTCTTCCAGGCTTTTTAAGTCATTGCCATTCAAACCCTCTTTCAGGTCAAGGTTGGTAAAAAACGGTATGATTGCCAGTATCTTGTGGTTCTCACTGAGGGCTTCAAACTTATCGCTCTGATAAATATTCTTTTGCCCGTAACTGATGGACAGATGAAGAAGAAAAAATAATGTGAGTATTTGTTTCATATATAATTGTGCCTAAAACCGAACCAGCAATTTTACATTCAGTATTCTGGAGGTCATAAAATTGGGTACTGCAAATTCATTCTTGCTATCTACATCCCTTACCCAGGTATTTGTAATGGAGTTCTGATTGTTGAAAAGGTTGAAAATTTCAAAACCCAGCTGTAATTCCCTGAACCTATGTAACCAATGGCCATCAGGAAATGAATGATTTTCATCCACAAAAATATGAGAAATTCCCAAATCAGCCCTTTTGTAATCTCTTAATCTATTCTGAAAATTATACGGATCTGAATAACTGGGTGACCCTCCGGGTACTCCTGTACTGTAAACCAGGTTGAGATACATTTTAAGATTGGGTATGTTGGGAATATAGTCCTGGAAGAGCACCGCAGCTTTAAACCGCTGATCTGAAGGTCTGGAGATATACCCACGGTTATCCCAATTTTCTTCGGTTTTGAGATATCCCAAACTGACCCAGGACTCCGTGCCCGGAACAAATGCGCCAAAAAGCCTGAGATCTGCACCATAGGCATATGCCCTGGCGTCATTATTGGCAACGTAACGAATTCGCACATCTTCGAGGGTGTAGGTATTTACATCCCAAAGGTTTTTGTAGTAAAGTTCCGATCGGAGATTAAAAGGACGGCCCCAGATTCTGAAACTCTGTTCTGATCCCAGAACAAAATGGAAGGCTTTCTGGGCCTTTACGTCAGGGACAATGATCCCTTCGGCATTGCGCAGTTCTCTGTACAAGGGAGGTTGCTGATAGATACCGGTGGAAAGTCTGAAAACAATATCATCCTTCCAATCGGGCCTCAGTGAAATTTGTGCTCTCGGACTTACGATAAACTGCGTATTTTGCTCTGAATCATTAGCGTGGAGTGACCAGAGCTGGGCTCTTACCCCAAAGTTATAAAGCAAGCGGTTTGGACCTGTTACAGAACGATTTCCAAGTTGTAAGTATGCGGCATAACGGTATGTCTGTGTCTTATTTCTCGCGCTGATTCCATTATATGCTACCAAAGGGGCCTCGAATGGCTCTCCGGGCTGATTATTGATAAATTCTTCTCTCGGAGGACGAATGAAGAACCCGGCTGAGTCAATAAATTCTGATTCCCTTATCTGATCCCTTACATCTTCATAGGTATATGAAAGACCCCAGGAAAGCTGGGTTTTGTTTCTGCGAAGCTCTCCGCGATGCGACACTCTATGGATCAGGGCGTCCAGGTCATTTCTCGATCGATTATACTGGGAGCCAATTCCTCTCGAGGAGGTTACTTCGCCTAAACTTCCACTTCCAAGATCGGTTTCTATCTCTCCCAGTTCGTATTGCGCAACCACATCCGAATATTCCTCTTCCGTTGTATGGTAAAGCGACGAGGAAAACTGCAGGGTGAGGTCATCACTTGAATAAAGATCAGCCTTGACAGCTCCTAAAGCAGTAGTAAAAGTATTCTCTTCCCTTCCCAGGTAAAAAATCTGAAGGGCCAGAGGATTGGAAATTGTTCCAAAATTTGTCTGTCTTGACACCGGGGAATTCCGATACTCATTCAGACCCAGATTTCCAAGAAAATGCAGATGAAAGCGAGGGGTAACCCTGTAGGTCAAAAAGCTTTGCAGATCCACAAAGATCGGATTAAAATTGGCCCTGGTCTGCTGGCTGTTCAATAATAGACTATTGTTGCGATATCGAAAGCCTGTGAGCAGGCTGAATTTGCGATTCTTAGAAACTGTTTCGAGTGTTGTATTCAGGCCCAGAAGGCTTGCCTCTGCCTGCAGTGCGAAGCGGGTAGGGGTCTTGTATTTTATATCGAGGACAGAAGATAGCTTATCCCCGTATTTCGCCTGGAATCCTCCCGGAGAAAAGTAAAGGCTCTCAACCATGTTACTGTTAACAAAACTAAATCCCTCCTGTTGCCCCGAACGCAGGAGAAATGGCCTGTATACCTGGATGTCATTTACATAGACGAGATTCTCGTCATAATTTCCTCCTCGTACCCCGAATTGTGTACTGAGCTCGTTGTTTGAAAATACACCGGGTAAGAGTTTTAGCAGATTTTCAATGCCGGCGTTGGCTCCGGGTATTTTTTGTGCTATTTCCGGAGACAGATTGGTAATTCCCGCAACTGTTCTTTCGCCAAGGGCGGAAACTTCTACGCTGTCGATTTGGATTACACTGGCCTTCATTACGGGATTAAAGCCAAAAACCTGATTGGTAGTAAGTATCAGATCCCGCAATTCAATCAACTGGTGGCTGATATGCGAAAAGGTTACACTTATAGCTTCGTCAGCCTTTACTTCAAGGAGGTAAAATCCGCTGGCATCTGAAGTGGTTCCTCTGGGGCCTTCCTGAATATTCACATCGCGGATGGGCCTATTCTCTTCATCAAGAATAACTCCTGTGATGGTAGCTGTTTGCCCTATAACGGAGAAGGTAACGCACAGCGATGCGCCGAACATAAGTAGCCTGAGGAAATTCAATAGCTTAATTTCTGTAAAAACTACTGGTAAAGGTAGTGGAATTCCCGACATTATCGGTGACCACAACCCGTAGGTTGCATTGCTTTTTGTCCAGGATCTTATCGTCAAAATTATAGGTCAGCGTACGGGTCTTGGGTTCGTATTCCATTAAGATCCACTCCCCGTTGAGTGTAGCTTCGTAAGAATTTATCCCGCTGAGATCGTCCGAAATAAGCAGGCTAAGGTATCTGTAGTTGGTAAGCCACTGCTTTGATTTAAAATTCTTTGATCTAATTTTGGGGGGGATTGTGTCCTGCGCAATGGTATATGTCCCAAGACTTCTGGTTCGTGTGGTAAAAGTATTTCCTCTTTTGTAGGTCTTGTTGTAGTTAGGCCTGAGTTTGTCATCCAGGCGTGCAATAAAGGCCGTTTGTAAAAAGGATTCCTCATAGCCGTCAGTATTAAAGCTAAGGGTGAAATTCTTGTGAGCAGGGACCGAATTGTTGTGGACAGTTACCGTATCCCCACTAGCCCTGAGATCTATATGGAAATCACTGTAAAAAGTATTGGCAGGAAAGTACAATTTCACCTTTCCTAATTCAAAATTATTAGGTTTTCCGGCAACGATGTAGTGTTCTGTATTCGGGATTTCCTTCTTGTTCACAGCATCTTCCCGCCGTCCCGAAACAGGAATGATTACCCGGGTTGAATTCCCTGCCAGATCTTTCAAATTTATTTCTACGGTATAATTTAAGCCTTCCTTTACAGTGATCTTACCGTCATTTTTCAGCTGTCTGTAAATACTGAGTTTATTTCCCTCCGCCTTAAAACACTTTTGTATCCGCCTGCGGTATTTCGACATGTATTCATAGTCGATCAGGGTATTGATCAAGCGAGTTTCTCCAAATGAAAAACTGTCAAAATCGAATGAAGAAATAAGGGTTCCATTTACTTTTTGTTCTAGTTTATATAAACCGTTCTGATTGGCAGCAAGATCCTGACGATCATAAGCTGCCACCCCGAATCCGATAGTGCCATTTGCCTTGACCTCTTCTGCCAGGTAAGTTCCATCCGGCTGTCGGCTGTAAGGGATTTGTACTCTTATCTCACTTTGGTTTACCACAGCTTTTTCTGACAGAGGATAGGCGTAAAGGCCCTGCAAGGTTGGATTGGTTGCATCCCTGATGTCTAAGCCATAGAGCATAGGGTTTGTGGGTTTTTCCGAAACACTACTTCGGATTTCAAAATGAAGATGAGGTCCGGATGAGCCTCCTGTATTTCCTGTATATGCGATCAGGGAATCTTTGTAGACTTTTAGCTTGCCGTATTCCGGGAATACTTCAATTTCGTAAGACCGTTTCTGATACTGTGTTTGCTTTACGAATTCCTCAATTTCCGGACTAAACTTCTGGAGGTGGGCGTAAACCGAGGTATAACCATTGGGATGGGCTACGTACAAGGCTTTTCCATAACCCCAATGGGATACTTTTATCCTCGTCACAGTACCATCACCTATGGCGTATACAGGAAGTCCCTGCCTTTGCTGAGTTTTAATATCAATTCCTGAATGGAAGTGATTCGACCGCAATTCTCCGAATGTTCCTGCCAGAATCAGGGGTATATCCAGGGGAGGACGAAAAACATCTTTGGGAAAATTTTCCTGCCCTGAGGCCAGGTGCATGATTAAAAAACAGAGTAGGTAAATTCTTTTTTTCATAGAAAAGGGTTGCTGCGAAATTAAATAATAGCGCGATAACTTCGAAAAAAACCTCAGTATCATTTCATATAATGACCACAAATGGCGTGTTGATCCCTGTCTGCTTATCATTTCAGCTGCCTGGCAAAAGATCGTCAGGAATAATTGGAAAAAGTATTGCGAAGTCGTTCTAGGTGTGTTAACTTTGTTAGAAAGCATTGATGTTGGCCTATGAGCGATTTGGTTGATATAGTTGATTCACTTGAAAATAAAATCAGTAAATTATTGCACAAGTTAGAATTGCTCAACCAGGCTAAAGGAAGACTGGAGGACGAACTGGTTCAGATTAAGCAGGACCACGAAGCCACAAAGAATTCCGTCAAGGAATGGGAGGAGAAATACGAATCCCTTAAAATGGCGAACACAATGTTGGGCAGTGAAACAAATAAAACAGAAGCCAAGCTCAAAATAAATACATTGATCAGGGAGATCGATCATTGCATCAGTCAGCTCGCTGAATAATGGACTCAAAATATGGCCGAGAAGCTTAAAATTAAGTTGTCAATAGCAGACAGGGTATACCCTTTGACGATTGATCCTAGCCAGGAAGAAGGTTTGCGAAAGGCAGCAAAAAATATAGAGCAGCTCGCTAAAAAGTTTGAGCAAAATTACGCTGTTAGGGACAAACAGGATGTTCTGGCCATGTGTGCCTTACAATTTGCCTCTAAAATAGAACAGCGAGGCCTGGATAAAATGGAAGATACCAGGGAAGTTGTGGAACGGTTAACCGCTCTGGATCAACTGGTAAATCAAAAGCTTAGCATAAAGTAAGTTCTTTAACATATATCAAAGTTACTGCCCACATTGGTAATTATTTTTGACAAACTCAACATTAATTTGTTTGAAAAGGGTGAGTTTAGATTGTAAAAGCAGGCCTTCTCGTAAAGGATCCTTGAGCAATCTGTTAGCCCTAAACCTGTCTATAGGAGTTTGTACAAAACTTCCATCAATGTGGGCTTTTTTTATTCTTTTTTTTGAAACGAAAAATTGGAATAAAACCCGGGGAAAACCTCATTTTATTAGAGGTGATTGATCCCGGATAAACAGCAGAAAGGGATACCCCTTTCTAAAATTAAACTAACTCATGGATACTACAACAATACTCATCGCCGGAGCCGTAGGTTTACTCATAGGCTTCATCATAGCCAAATTCCTTGAAAAAGGGAAAGCGTCCAAAACTTTGGCATCAGCAAAAAAGGAGGCAGCAGCCCTTCTTAAAAATGCAGAAGTTGAAGGGGAAAATATCAAAAAAGACAAGATATTTCAGGCTAAGGAGAAATTTCTGGAATTGAAGGCCGAACATGAAAAGGTCATCATCAATAAGGAAAAGAAGATCTCGGAATCCGAAAAACGAACAAGGGACAAAGAATCTCAGGTAAGCAGTGAACTGGCCAGAAGCAAAAAGCTCAACGAGCAACTTGAAAGCAAGATCCAGGACCTCGACCATAAATCGGATGTCTATGAAAAAAAGCAGACCGAGGTAGAGAAATTACATAAGAGTCAGGTACAGCAACTGGAGGTTATTTCAGGTCTTTCAGCAGAAGAGGCAACAAATCAGTTACTGGAGTCTTTGAAAGAAACGGCAAAATCAGATGCTATGGCTTTTATGCAGTCTACGCTTGAAGAAGCCAAGCTCACAGCACAGCAGGAAGCCAAGAAAATTGTGATCAATACCATTCAGCGTATCGGGACAGAAGAAGCCGTGGAGAATTGTGTTTCCGTATTTAACCTGGAATCTGATGATGTCAAAGGACGAATCATCGGAAGAGAAGGAAGAAACATCCGTGCCCTGGAGGCAGTTACAGGAGTAGAAATAATTGTGGACGATACCCCGGAAGCAATCATCCTTTCGTGTTTTGATTCTGTACGAAGGGAAGTTGCGCGTTTATCCCTGCACAAGCTGGTTACTGACGGACGAATTCACCCTGCACGCATTGAAGAAGTGGTTCGCAAAACAGAAAAACAGATTGAACAGGAGATTGTTGAAATAGGGAAAAGAACTGTAATCGACCTTGGAATTCACGGGTTGCATCCCGAGCTGATCAAGGCGGTTGGCCGCATGAAATACCGATCTTCATATGGGCAAAACCTGCTTCAGCACTCGAGAGAGGTCGCGAAATTATGTGGGGTAATGGCTTCTGAATTGGGCTTGAATCCAAAGTTAGCCAAGAGAGCCGGACTACTGCATGATATCGGTAAAGTGCCGAATACCGAGACAGAACTGGAAACACCACATGCGATCCTTGGGATGCAGTGGGCCGAAAAATATGGAGAGAAACCGGATGTTTGTAATGCCATTGGAGCCCACCATGATGAAATCGAAATGAAAACACTGATCTCTCCCATCATCCAGGTTTGTGATGCCATCAGTGGAGCAAGACCCGGTGCCAGAAGACAGGTGCTCGATTCGTATATACAACGACTTAAGGACCTGGAAGATATCGCCTTCGGCTTCGGAGGTGTTCAGAAAGCCTATGCTATTCAGGCCGGAAGAGAATTGAGGGTGATCGTAGAAAGCGAGAAAGTAAGTGACGAAAAAGCGGCCCAGTTGTCATTCGAAATATCACAAAAGATACAAACCGATATGACTTATCCCGGGCAGGTTAAAGTCACCGTAATACGCGAAACACGATCGGTTAATGTAGCTAAATAGCTATTTGTGATGTGACTAAACCAGATTGTCACCTTTTTTCTCTTTATAACCCGGTTGTATGTAAAGGGGCCTATAGTTCGCCTGTATGTTCCTTATAAAATTTCCAAACCTCCCTGGCAACATCCCTTCCCAGCTGTAGTCCGGCTACATTATCAGCCTGGATATGATAGCCGCCCATCACTCTTGATATTCCGGCCATATCTGCCGTTTTAGTAAAGGTGGGAAATTCCAGAACTACGGTGTCTCCAAGATTGTCTGGCTCTGTAAGGGCGCCAGCTACAAGGGTTACCTTTTCTCCAAATTCATCACTTCCGGTCCATAGTTTTAAGGCTTCTGCACAGGCTCCACTAATAGTACTATGTCCTGAAACATAACTGGGAAAGGGTGGACACAGAAAGGTTTCTGGAGAATAAGGCCTCCATTGTTTCCCTTCAATTTCCATCATTCCTTTTCCTTCCCCTCCCCAGGCTTTGATGATTTCATTTTCATAGTATTTATGGACAAGGGCGTAGGGCCTGGCATAGTCATAAAACATCTTTGAATCCCAGGAGGCAATAAAGGCATCCATAGCTACCACCTGATTGAGGAAGTACATTTTTACATCCTCATCTAAAGTATGCTTGTCCCTGCGTGAGACGTCCTGTGCGAATTTTAGCCAATGGCCGGCCTGTTGTACCGATTGGGGTCCGTCTCGCATAAATTCTACCAAAGCCTTATCATGATCTGATAAATTCGCCTGTAGTGCAATTACTTCTGCAACTTCTTCTTCCAGTTGCTTACTACCGATCATGGGAGGTGGTCCGGGCCTGAATTGATCAGCAGATTTAAGTCCGATAGGTTTTACCTTGTCCCAATAGGGGGTTAAGCAACCCGGGGCAAAATATCCCCCCTTGCCATCTGAGAAGTATTTAGGTTGCCACCTGTTGGGATCCACGTTCTCATCTGCTGAGTTGACGGGTTCATACCCGATATAATTGTGGTATGGTTTATTTTGAGACCCTTCTTCCTCTCCGTACTGGTTAGCTCCATCTCCGTGTCTGGCTTCAATTACTGCTTTTGCTGCCAGGTTTCCGATTCCTTCGGGAGTGGTGGGGTCTAGTGTATTATTGTAAGGATCTAGTCCCAGCTCTTTCATGAAATCTGTAAAAAGCTCCTTATCCGAATAGTAATACTCGCTCATAGCTCGAT
>JABDQK010000104.1 GCA_013042255.1 Flavobacteriaceae bacterium
TATAAAATTCCTCTCACTCGCTCTATTAATCTTCTCAGCAGCCTCCTGTGGGAATGCGGATGACGATGTTGCTTTTGATATTAATACCAATGGAGATCTGGGTATCGGCAAACCCGTAGATGACTGCCTGGATCTTGGTGAAAATGATCTGATCCTGTCTATACAGGACAAATTCACCACCCTCCCCGGGAAGGTGTCCGTTTTTTTTAAGGTATCCGACTCTTCGGGAAATCCCGTCTCAGGGTTAACAGCGGATCAGTTTACTATTTACGAACAAGGCAGGAATGATGATTGTTTTAATACGATCTCCACTTCAGAATCGTTTGCCCGGATTTCGCCTAACTCTCAGATCTTTAATAATAATACTCTCTTAATCCTCGATTTGAGTAACAGTGTGTTGAGCAACAGCTTAAATGAATTAAAATCGGCTTCAGTGAGTTTTGTTAACAATGTAATGCCTGCAACTACTGAAGACAGTTTTAAGATGGCTATTTACTGGTTCGACGGGGAAGACGAACTGCATCTACTTCAACCCCTGACTTCAATAAAAGACGAGTTGACCCTGGCCATTGAAGGGATTACTGAGGATATTAGCAATGATCCATCAACCGATTTATATGGAGCCGTAATTAAGTCGACAGATATTGCAGAAGGACTTCTAGCTGACGCCAGAGCCAATTCAACTATCAGTGCTGCCTCCGTGGTGATATTTACCGATGGGACAGACCAGGCTTCGAGGTATTCAGAATCGGATGCCCTATCGAAAGTTAGGGATGCAGATCTCAATATTTCGTTTTTCACCATTGGCTTAGGGGGTGAAATTGATGCCGAGGTATTAGACGAGATCGGACGAACATTTAGTGTATTTGCGGGTAATAAAGAAGAACTTGAAACTACCTTTAATGACATTTCCTTCAGGGTATCTGAAAGGGCCAATAGTTTTTACCTCTTTGAATACTGTACGCCCAAACGGGATGGCAGCGGGACAAATAACCTTGCCATACAGGTTACAGACGGATCGAGACAGGGAGCGGTACAAACCGAATTTAATGCCAATGGATTTACCGGCGGATGCCAGTAAACAAAGGCATTAACACATATTTAAAGGAGGGTCGTTACGACCCTCCTTTTTCTTTTACCCTGTTATAAAGTAGGGTTTTTGGCATCATCCTTGTTATATACATAGCAACCCAAGTGTATATCGCGATTAACATACATCCTAAAAACTGAATCAAATTGTTTAATGTAAAAAAGAGAAATCATGGATGTTATCAACGAAATTATCAGTCAGAGTGCCTTAGGCAACCTTTCAAAAGGTTATAAAAGCCTGGTACTGTCAGTATTCACTTCAATAGTAGTGACCCTTTTTGTGATGTTAATTGCTATAATCGTTAACAGCAGTCAGTTACATTTTAGCTTCGGATATTAATATCCGCCATGCCTAGTAATTGAGTTCAACGGTAAATCATCGCGTTTTTGCGTCCCCATTGTTCTGAAAACTCCGGTGCCCCCTCAGCAAGGTTTATTAAAAACCCATTGATGACGGCAAACTTATAATCCCCATCCTTCTGCAAGAGAAAGGTGGGGTTTTTTCCTGCCTCCAGGGCAAATTCTGGAAGTTCGTATTTCTCGCTTAAAATATGGATGGGAAAAGGAGAAAACAAAGCATCCTCCGGAATATTCTTTACCCGAATATAGGTGTAGCCTTCTTTCAATAATTCTTTCATGTCCACCGTATTTTCTTCCAAATCCGACATCTCATTAAAGACTTCAGGATACACTTCTCCTGGAACAAGATTATATTCACTGGCATCAAAGGTTGTATAACCATAATAGGTAGAGAGGTCACCCTGATCGATAACCCGACTGCTGAACCAGAAATCTCTGTTCCCTTCCAGGTCGACTTCCAGTTGGTTGATTCCAATATCGAGGATATACGGCTTCCCTAACAATTCATAGGTAACTTTCACAATCTTTAAGTCGAATAGCTTACGGTCATTTTGAGGTATTTTCTCATATTCCTCCAGACTGATGTCCATAAAATTTCCTTTCGCAATGGTGTAAATAGCTGATAAAATAGAGACGTAATTGAGCTTCCTGATCTCTTGTTTTTCCCTGTCGCTTGAATATCCCCCTGATTCTATGAGGATGGTGCTGGTTCCCCACTTCTGGATGTTGTCGCCAAAGGCTCTGGGTTCAAAGTCGTCATTATACCTGCCCACCTGTCCCGGGGCATAGGTCTGGATGATGTTGTTCATGAAAACGATGATCTTCATTGCATTTCCACGTCCTTCATTAATATCCTTTTCATAGTTGTAGGCCGGGGCCAGGTAGGAGATGGTGGCTGGTTTATCAGTGCGCTCTGCATTGTAATAGGTACTCTGATCGTGCAGATTAAAGCCAAAATCGGCGTCGAGACTATCCCGAACGCGTTTTAAGGTCTGCCCTTCAGGCGACTGTAATCTCAAGGCATCGCGATTGATATCAATCCCCAGTTTGTTTTCCCTTTTAAATACTTCTGCCCCATCCGGATTAAGCATCGGCAGGAAATGAAGTGTAAGGCTGTTGAGGATCTCCGACTTTTCCTCGGTAAAATCATCACTTTTAAAAAAATTGAGAATGTCAAAAATGGCCTGAGTAGCCGTAGGCTCATTCCCGTGCATCTGAGACCAGAGGAAAACATTCGTTGGCCCCTGCCCTATGCTGATGAGATTCAGATCCCTACCTTCAATAGATTCCCCCACCTTGCTGATAGTGACACCACTATCGTTCTGGTGTTCAGAGATCAGGGCCTGGATATCCTCGTGTTTTATCCTTCTTTTATCCAGTTGTACTTCCTTATAGTTCTCATAGGAATCATAAAGGGAGGAAGTAATATTTGAAGTAGTTATTGCTTTTTCTTCATTGCATCCACAAATTATTATTAGGAGAAGAAGTAATTTTAAATATTTCATATTATTGCTTTTGTGGCAGGGGTTTAAAATTCAGTTTTTGTGTCGCATCTCTCACCGCTTTCATGAATTCTTCGCCCGGATCTTCTTTTTCAGTTCTGTATCCGTCGTCTTTCTCCAGCCAGAGTTTATGGCCTTCAAATTTAGTGTATTCATAGTGCCCAATGAGATAATCGATCTCGTATTTATCATAGAGATAATTCACAAGCCAGATGTTCGACATGAGTTGGGCTTCCGTTAAAGGGGTTTCCTGAGTTCCGCCTACATTTTCAATTCCGATGGCACAATGGTTCAGGCCAATTACATGACGTCCCATGACGGTTTCGGGCATTAACCTGTAAATCGTTCCATCTCTGGCAACCAGGAAATGAGATGATACGTTTAATGTACTCGCATTTTCCACCATGCTTCGCCAACTGGGGATTATGGGATCATTAAAGGCATCAAAGGATCCTTCAAGGGTGGGGATAGCCGTCCAGTGCAGGACAATCATCTTTGGGTTGATGTTAATTGAATCAGATTCAATGCCGTATCGGTTCTCTAAATATTCTTTGGTAAGTTCTTTACGTTGGGCGTCAAAGATGATAGGCCTGTCAACGATACGCGTACTGGCACATGAATAAAGCATAAGGATACTCCAAACCCCTATGACGGCGCTATGGATACATTTCCAATTCTTTTTGATCATAGGCCTTAATTATTACTCATACTCATTTAGGATTCCGTATTGTATAGTAACCTTTTTACGTCCCCATTCCCGGGCTTTTTCAACATCGTTTCCCATGTAAATATCGATTCGGTTCTCCCACCTTTTGTTCATTTTATCCTTGACCAGATAAACTCCCTCAAAACCTTCTATTTTCACCGGCGTATTATATGTCAGCCCCTTTTTTAAAAGATCACGTGATACGGCAATGCACTTCATTCCCGGGCTCAGGGTGTCTCCCCAGGCTGCAACATTGGCTAAGGCATTGGTTTGTGATGCCAGTGAATTATAGGCAGTCGCTGTAACCTCCATGCTGCTCCAAGTCCATTTTTCCTTTTCCTCACCACAGCCATTAAGTGTTAAAGAAATGAGCATCAATACCATACCAATCTGCATAGTACGAATCATGTCTCTTTTATTTCAGTTTGTTTTCAAGGATCATCAGGTCTATAGCCTCTTTATTCCATAAATCAGCCAATTTCTGAGGTGCCGGAATAAAAGGGAGTGAAAAGCAACTCAGGATGATATCAGTATCCCCATCGGCATCGACATCCCCTTTATCCATCAGGAACCACTTGGCCTTTAATGAATCCTCCACGGTAAAGGAATCGAATTGAAACGCCTCACTGTCCGTATTATCCAAAAATACAAAAGTTCGTTTAGCTGCATTCTCATAATCGGGAAAGGTAGAAAGAAGACCAAAGTCCATATCCCCATCCTGGTCAAAATCAGAAGCAACCACCCTGGTCGCCCCATTCATGGGGTAAAAAAAGACTTCAGTAAAGTTATTCTGGCCATCATTAAGGTGGAGACGCATGCCGTGATAGGGTTTCTGCACGTAGGATTTATCGGCGTTGTCTCCATGAACGGTCACCAAATCGAGGTCGCCATCCCCCTCATAATCCATCAGTTCAAACCAGCTACTCCCATAGACCGGATTAAAGCGCAATACTTTTTGAGCTTCAAAGGAAAGATCTTTTTTCTGATAGAGAATAGTGATCGTTTCATCACCCTGGGAGGTAAGAGCGATCAGATCTCTCAGGCCATCACCGTCCATATCTTCGCTTACTACCCTGATGGTACCGGGTTGATTTAAAAGTGTTTTTTTGTCGTAATAGCCCGAATCATTTTGTATAAATAGTGATAGTTCACCGGTGAGATCCCCAAATTCACTAATCACCATTTCTTCTTTTCCGTCTTTATCGAGATCCTCAATAAGGGTATGTACAGGTCGGTGTAAGGGCTGTCCCAGAATAAGGGTGTCGCTTGCCCCTATCCTATACGCCTTTCCTTTTGATAAAGCACTGGGGTGAATATTTCCAATGGTAGTAATAAAGGTGTTCTCAGCTGTCTTCTCATGGGCCACAACCAGACTTTCAAATTTGCCTATTGACTCCAGGCCGTTTTCAATGCCGTATGACATCAACTCCCCACTCATATCTCCCATAAGAAGTTTCCCGGCTTCCTGCTGAAATTCAAGAAAAGCATAAGAACGCCTGGAAGGGCCTTCAAAAGAAATTAATTCAGGCGCAAATTTCCTTAGTTCCCGGTCTTTATGCTGATTAGTTATCGTATTCAGGGAGTCAGGAGCATTTTCGAGGATATACGCCTTTAAAAGTTGCCAATCTTCCATACTCAGGGTTGGCGTAAGAGGATATATACCGGTTTTAATTACGGCTTCCATCTCTTCATATGATAAGCCTTTAAGAGGATCATATCCGTCTTCGCGAATTCCCATCCTGGCTGCCATATCGGGAAGAATAGCCTCTTCCCAGATCCCCCTGGGCAGATCATCCATCTCCGGAGCGATATGACATCTTGCACAGTGCGATTGGTAAAGAGCAAGCTGCCGTTCCTGCCTGTTGGTATCACAGGAAACAATTGCCATAAAAAAGCCGGGGAAAAGAAAAGCAAATTTCTTAAAGAATGGAGTCATAGATTATTATAAATCTGATTATGTATGCAGGACAATCATAGAGCTTAATTCCATAATTTAGCTGCAATGAAATCCTATCCCGATAAACCTGATGATTTTAAAAATGATCGGATTATGGGCTAATTCGAATATCGGAAAGTTTCAAATAACATAATGTGAAATGAAGAAAAATATTAAATGGCTTGTTTTAATTTTATTACTCCTTACCGGAGTTGTAGTGTTTTGGCAGTATCCAAAATTAAACCTGATCTCGGGATTTGCGGCGAAAAATACGGCCTCAACCCTTTTTATTAGTGGGAGAAGCCTTAATTCCCTCGAAGCTTACGACCATAACGTACCATTGGTAAAACTAGCCAGCTCATCGTATGACCAAAAAGAAAAGTCGGCTCTAGCTAATGTATTTGGACTCATGGAACGGGAAGCTTTATGCCGTGATGGCCTGGGTTGTGTCCTCATCAACGGCGAATTTGATCCGAGGGCTTACTCTCAAATGCCTACAAGGGATAAAAAGGAAATTTCGCTGCCCTACCCTTTTGGCCAAATGCCGCCACAGGATACTCTTTATGAAAATGTGGACTACCCGGCCTTGGAGACGGCACTTGATCATGTGTTTGCAGATACCGTAAAGACCAGAACAGCATTGATTCTTTATAAGGGTAATCTGATTGCAGAACGCTATGCAGAGGGATTTAATAAAGATACCCCTATCCTGGGCTGGTCGATGACCAAAAGTATTTTGGCGACGCTGTATGGAATTCTGGAATACCAGGGAAAAATAGATGTGGAAGATAAAGTTGATCTTCCTTCCTGGAAAAATGATGAAAGGAAGGAGATCAGTTTAAATCACCTGCTTCGCATGCAAAGTGGTTTGGCCTGGGATGAGGATTATTCCGGAATATCCGATGTAACCGAGATGTTGTTTATGGAATCGAATATGGCAGCTTCACAGGCAGCAAAAGAGAAGGTTGC
>JABDQK010000110.1 GCA_013042255.1 Flavobacteriaceae bacterium
TCCCTTTCCCTAACCGCCCAGAAAAAAGTTCTTACCCAAGAAGACCTGGAAATTTGGAACACTATCGAGACTCCCAGAATATCGCCCAATGGGGGCTTTGTGGCCTACAGCCTGGAAAAAGGTGAAAAAGACCAGTTCTTAAAACTAAAAAACACCAACGGGCAGCAGGTCTTTAGCTATGACAGGGCCTCCAAAGGGGAATTTACCTATGATTCCAAAGCGCTGATTTTTAGCATTACCGCCTGGAAGGACAGCGTTTTAGACATGAAACGCCGCAAAGTAAAAAAGAAAGATATACCTAAAGACAGCATGGGCATCTACCACCTGGGCACCGGGGAACTGGAGAAATTTGGGAATATAAAATCCTATAAGGTGCCCGAGAAATGGAGTGGGTATATTGCCTACCAGCTGGAAGAAATAGAAGTGCCAAAAGACACCACGCAGGATAGTACTGCAAAGAAGAAGAGTAAAAAGGCCAAAAAAGTCAGCAAGAAAAATGGTTACCACCTGCTGGTAAGAGACCTGCAGACCAAGGCTCAAGACACTTTTAAATTCGTAACAGACTACACCTTCGCTAAAAAAGGCAAGGCGCTGGCCTGGGTCACTACCGGCGAGAATGACAGTGCCAATGCGGCCATTTATGTGCTTAACCTGGCCAAGTCCTCCCTCACCAAAGTGCACGAAGCAAAAAAGGCTGATTACGCCCAACTCCGTTTTTCAGAATCGGGAAAACACCTGGGATTTGTCGTTGACACCGATACCACCAAAGTGCAACTCCGTCCCCGGGAACTTTACCACTGGCAGGAAGGGATGGCAACAGCAGAAAAGCTAGCAGATGGCAGTAATTTAAAAGACAATTTACGCCCCTCGGCATACGAAGAGCTGCACTTCTCCAAAGACGAAACCAAGCTCTATTTTGGCCTGGCCTTACCGCCCGTGATCAAAGACACTTCTCTTCTTGATGAAGAGACTGTAAATGTAGAGGTATGGACCTATGATGAACCCCGACTCTATACCGTACAGGAGCTCCAACTCAAAAACGATACCGTACAGGCCTATACAGCTGTTGTCCATTTGGATAAAAGCAATCGCCTGGTTCAATTGGCCAATAAAACGTATCCTGAAACCGATCTAACCCAAACCGCAAACACTTCATGGGCCCTGCTGCGTAACCCCATCCCCTATGCCTTAGAATCTCAATGGACAGGGGAACGCGCCCGCGACTATGCCGTGGTGAATCTAAGTACAGGAGCACAGAAAAAAGTACTTAGTCAACTGGCCGGAAGGGTGACACTAAGTCCCAAAGGCAATTATGTCTATGGTTATAACAATACAGACAGCCTCTGGTTTACCTATAATATTGCAAAAGACCAATACCTGCCCCTCACCAAAAACAAGGTCTTTTATGACGAGACACATGATTCTCCCAGTAATCCTTCGGCCTACGGTTTTGCAGGTTGGACAGACAAGGACGAGGCACTCCTCCTCTATGACCGCTATGATATCTGGAGTTTTGATCCCGGCAGCGGGGAATCAACTCGACTCACAAATGGTCGTGAGACGCAAACCCAGTATCGCTATATACAACTAGATTGGGAACAAGACCATATAGATACCGCTCAAAAAATGCTTCTGCGCACCTTTAACGAAATTGATAAAAGCAGTGGCTTTGCCTCCTTTGATTTTAAGCGCAACAGCCTGTCTCCCTTGCTTGGCGGACCTTACCGTTATGGCTATCCGTCAAAGTCGGACCGGGCCAACAAACTGCTGCTTACCCGTGAATCCTTTACTGAATTCCCGGACCTGTGGGTAGCTGATATGAGTATGAATTCCCCTTTAAAGATCAGCAATGCGAATCCGCAACAGAAAGACTACAATTGGGGCACCAATGAACTGGTGACATGGACTTCTCTGGATGGCATAGAACTAACAGGTATGCTGGTAAAACCCGAAAATTTTGATCCTTCTAAAAAGTATCCCATGCTCGTGAATTTTTATGAGCGGAGTTCTGATGGCCTCCACCGCCACCGGGCACCTTCGGCAGGCAGGTCTACTATCAACTACTCTTTTTACGCCAGCCGTGGCTACCTCATCTTTAATCCTGATGTGCACTACCGCATCGGCTATCCCGGAGAAAGTGCGTACAATTGTGTAATTCCGGGTGTTACCTCCCTCATTGAAAAAGGCTTTGTAGACAAGGA
>JABDQK010000115.1 GCA_013042255.1 Flavobacteriaceae bacterium
ATAAGAACAGTGGCTTAATCCGGCATATTCTTGAGGTTATCAATATTTATACTGAGGAGTTTAGGAGAATTCCCAGTATTGACCGCACCCTTGCCAACAGGTATCAACTGGAACTGGGAGACGTACAAAAGTGGCTGGGCATGACAAGATGGTCTCAGGAACAAATAAGTACGCAAGTTATTGAAAATGTAAAGAATACATTGCTTGATTTAAACCTAATATCCAATAAGATAGAACCCGGTCGTATCCTTACCAGTCTATAGGTGAAACGCCCTGAGTTTGCAATATTTCATTCACTTTCCCAAAATGACCGTTCCCAAACCATAAACCGCGATTAGCACTAAGAGGTGAAGGATGCCCTGAAGTAAGAATATGGTGTTTCTTACTATCAATTAGCGGGATTTTCTTTTTAGCATAGCCACCCCATAACAAAAAGATCAGGCCTGATTTTTTTTCAGATAAAACTCGTATCACCGCATCGGTGAACTGTTCCCACCCCTTTTTCTGATGACTGCCTGCCTCCCCTGCCCTTACGGTTAAAACCGCATTAAGCAGCAGTATGCCCTGATCGGCCCAGCGCTCCAGGTTTCCACTTTTGGGATAAGGAATTCCTCTGTCTTTTTCCACTTCTTTTAAAATGTTGATAAGGGATGGAGGATGCCTCACATCATCCTTAACCGAGAAACAGAGCCCGTTTGCCTGCCCTGCTCCGTGGTAGGGGTCTTGTCCAATGATTACGACTTTGGTAGCATCAAAAGTACTATGGTCAAATGCGGAGAAAATCCTGTTTCCCGGAGGATAGCAGTTGTATTTGCTATATTCGGATTTGACAAAACTGACCAGATCTGAAAAATAGGGTTTATTAAATTCTGCTTCTAAATGTGGTTTCCAGCTGCTGTGGATTTTTACCTTCATTCGAACTGTAGTTACTTTCGAATAAAAATACGAACAGTTGTCTCTTTCTCAACTGAGTTTACAAGAGAAAATCAATTTTTATTGCTCAAAAACAGCAAGGGCTTCAAGTTGTTGTTCTGCCAAACGCTTTTGTTTGGCACACTCTTTAAGTGTTTCCAAATAACCGATGTGCTCTTTATTTTCTTCGTGAGTTTGTGCTAAAACAGCCCATTCAATAGCTTTCTCCAGGTCATTTTTTATCTCGTAAAGCACAGCCATATTATGACATGCCATGGCCCTGATAGCCGGTTTTTGATGATTGAGTTCCAGTTGCCAGAGTCGGGCAGCTTCTAACCAGTCTTCGTTCAAGACTGCTTCTTTTGCCTCTTCGATTCGATCAGAACCTTTTATATAGACCTGCCTTTCAATTGCCTTATTAACCGGCTTCAGCCTCATACCATAGGAGCTTCCGCTCCCTCGACTGACAGAAACCAGGGAGTCTGCCCTGTTGGTCATAGACCTCAATGCGCTAACCGCACTTTCTGCCTTTGCCTGCAGAACAATCTCTTCATTGACTTTAATTTCATCCAGGACTTTTTTCTCAAATGGGTCATAGATACGCCATCCATTCTCAATCAAGGTCTCCAGGGTGAGTTCCCGGGCCGGGACCATTACAGCCATCCGCATCAGGTCTAATTCTTCCATGGAGGATTTCCTTTCAGTAATTCGAGTGTCTGTTTGATAGGAAGCCAACGAAAAAACAGCATCAAGTTTGTTTTCAAGACAAAGTCTTTCGAGTTCAGGCCATGGAATCTCCTGTTGTTCGTTTCTCTTGGAATCCCAAATGGAATTGGCACTTTTTATAATCATAACGGTATCAAACCTTTTATCAGCCTGAAGTTCAGCCAACAGGCCTTCAATGGCGGCTTCTGTCCCTTCATTAGCCAGTTTCTGATCTGTAGCCTTAACCAAAGCCTCCAGGGAAGAAACCTGGTCTTTTGCATCCGATATGCCAACCTCATTGACAATACCAATGCGTTTGATATCTTTTGCAAGCGTCACAGGAGCAGGTTCCAGGTTGTATACCGTTACCGCATGAGTTGTTTTACAGGCAGATAGGAGTAATAATACCACCGCAATTGGAATGATGAAACGCATAGATTTATGGAATGATACTCTCATTTGAATAATTCTCCTTACAAGAACACCTTAATTCCCATATTTATTGCCTTCGACATTACTTCTAGTGGTGAAAACACTATTTCATGATGTGAATTCAATTTCCGATGAAATATGTACTTTGAAGCGGTCATGTGAAACCTTCAAAAAAATGCGGCTTATTGGCTACCTTTGTAGCTTGAGCTTGAATATGGACACCTATCTGAAAAAAAGTGTACAGGACCTGGAATTTGCCACGGTAAGAAAACAACTTAACGCTCGTTGTCATACTGAGATCGGGAAGAAGCATGCCTTGTCCCTGCAGCCTCTTACCGATGAAAAGGAAATACTCAGATTACTTGGGGAGTCTTCCGAGTATTTATCATCCTATACCAATAACAACCGCATTCCCAATCATGGCTTTGACGCCATTGGCGCAGAGCTCGAATTATTGGAAATTGAAAATACTACCCTGGAATTATCGGGATTCAGAAGGATCAAACACCTGTGTGTTACGGTATCAGAACACAAGAAGTTTTTCAAAAAGTTTGTCGAATATTATCCGCTGTTAAAAGAGCTTACCGATACAGTACCGCTAATTAGCGAGATACCTGACCTGATTGATGGGGTTATCGATAAGTTTGGACACATAAAAGATTCTGCTTCTACCGACTTGCGAAGAATCAGACAGGAGATGACAGTGGTCAAAGGAAAGATCAATCAGAGTTTCGGCAGCGCATTAAACACCTATCAGGCGTCAGAATTCTTAGATGAGATCAGAGAGTCTATTGTCGATAACAGAAGAGTCCTTGCCGTAAAGTCGATGTATCGCAAGAAAGTAAAGGGAACGGTGATGGGTACTTCCAAGACAGGTAGTATTGTTTATATTGAACCCGATGCCGTTTCGAGATATAGCAGGGAATTCACCAATCTGGAATTTGATGAAAAAGAAGAAATTCAGAAGATTCTCAATACGCTTACACGGGAAATACGGCCTTTCAGGCCTGAATTAAGACAATTCCAGGACTTTCTGGCACATATGGATGTCACTGCTGCCAAAGCGAAATACGCATCAGAAATCAATGCCATTAAACCCGAAATCAATCAGGAGAAGAGATTATTTTTACGCGATGCCTATCATCCGTTGCTATATCTCTCCAATAAAAGAGATAATCTTCCAACATTTCCACAAACTATTGAACTCCATCCCGAAAACCGGATAATAGTTATTTCAGGTCCAAATGCCGGAGGAAAGAGTATTACCCTAAAAACAATAGGCCTTTTGCAGCTTATGCTACAAAGCGGGATGCTGATCCCTGTTCACGAACGAAGTTCAGTACGTTTGTTTAAGACCATTCTAACTGATATTGGGGATAACCAATCTATTGAGAATCATCTTAGTACCTATAGTTACCGCCTGAAGAATATGAAGAAATTCCTGAAGAAGTGTGACAAAGACACCCTTTTTCTTATTGACGAATTTGGGACTGGAAGTGATCCGGAATTAGGAGGGGCTTTGGCCGAAGCTTTCCTGGAGGTTTTTTACGAGAGAGGATCTTTTGGAGTGATCACCACGCATTATGCCAACCTGAAAGCTCTGGCTAATGAGCTGCCCTTTGCCACCAATGCAAATATGCTTTTTGACGGTACCACCCTGCAACCTACATTCCAATTGGAACTGGGGCAACCTGGAAGCTCTTTTACCTTCGAAGTGGCGCAGAAGAACGGTATCCCTTTTAATCTGATCAACAAGGCTAAAAAGAAAGTAGAACGCGGTAAAATTCGGTTTGATGCCACCATCGCCAAATTGCAGAAAGAGCGACACAAGATGGCAAAAACGGGGAACAAACTACAAGAAGAGGAAATCAAAGCCCGGGAAGAAGCCGAAAAACTTGAAAAACTCAATGCCAAAGTAAAGACCAAACTCGAGAACTATCAGGAGTTATACGATTTTAATCAAAAGATGATTTATCTCGGGGAAAAGGTAAACAAGGTAGCTGAAAAGTATTTCCAGGATAAAAAGAAGCGCCCTTTGATATCCGAGCTGCTTCGCCTTGTGGAGACTGAGAACAGTAAACGCAAAAAGAAATCGGCAAGGGAGATACGGCAACAGGAAGTTAAAAAGAAGGCCGTGAAACAGGAAGTACAGCAGGAAGTTAAAACCATCAGAAACAAGAAAAAGCAAAAGGAAAAGAAAGAAAAAGTCGTGCAGAAAGCCAAACCCAGACCCGTATTCAAAATTGGTGACAGGGTGCGGTTATTTGATGGCAAAGCCGTTGGAAGTATTGATAGCCTGGAAAAGAATAAAGCTGTGGTCAATTATGGGATGTTTACTACGAACGTAAGTGTGGAGCAGCTTGAACTGGTGGAAGGCAAGAAATAAATGAATATGGAAATTGAGAAGAAGATAATTCTTTTTGACGGGGTTTGTAACCTGTGTAACAACTCGGTTCAGTTCATAATAAAACGAGATAAAAAAGACATCTTCCGCTTTGCGCCCCTGCAGAGTGAGATAGGTAAAAAGTTGGTGGCGGAAAGAAGGATAGATACAACCAGGATCGATTCCATTATACTTATTGAACCACAGATTGCGTATTACACCAAATCAGAGGCAGCCCTGCGGATATCTAAATCGCTTTCCGGATTATGGCCTGTGATGTCTGTCTTTCTGGGACTGCCTTCCGGGTTTCGCGACTGGATATATGATAGGGTGGCAAAGAACAGATACCATTGGTTTGGTAAGCGGGAAGAATGTATGATCCCAAGCCCGGAACTAAAGGAAAAATTCCTAGCCTTTTCCGCAGATAGCAATACTTAAGCCTGTTCTGTTATTTTTTCTTTTTCGGAAGTACTTCATCCAAATGGTCATCCCATTCCTTTACCTTGGGCACCAATTCCCGTCCAAGAGATTTAGATACCATCATGGAAACTGTGGCGTCGCCTGTGACATTGACCACTGTCCTGAGCATATCCAGGGGTCGGTCGACTGCGAAAATCAGGGCAAGGCCAATTGCCAGTTTATCAGCAGGAAACTCAATCGCCTCAAGGACTATCACAAGCATTACCATTCCCGCTCCCGGTACTGCAGCAGAACCAATAGAAGCTAGTAGCGCCGTTAGTACGATCACCAGCTGATCGGTCAGGCTTAAGTCGAATCCAAGGGCCTGAGAGATAAAAACGGCTGCCACCCCCTGATATAAACTGGTGCCATCCATGTTGATAGTGGCACCCACAGGAAGCACAAAACTGGAAATATCCTTATTCACCCCAATGTGTTCCTCTACCCTCTCCATGGTAACCGGCAGAGTAGCAGCACTAGAACTGGTGGAAAATGCCAGGAGTTGAGCCGGACTTATCTTGCTGAGAAAGGTAAGGGGGTTGTATTTAGTAAACATACTGACTATCAGACTGTAAAATACAATCATCAATAAAAGTCCGAGAACCACTACCCCGGCGTATTTTAATAGGGCCAGCAGCAGATCGGGGTCTCCGGAAGTAACCACTACGTTGGCCAGAAGGGCAAAAACGGCGACAGGGGCCGTAAGCATGATAAGATCCACCATTTTCAGAACTACTTCATTCAGCGTATCGAAAAAGTCCTTCAGAGGTTTCGATTTCTCCTCACCTACCAGCAACATACAGATACCTAAAAAGATGGTAAAGAAAATCACCTGAAGCATCAGACTGTTATCACTCAGGGCGCCAAAGGCGTTATCGGGCACCATATCTTCCAGAAATTGCAGTGGCCCTCCTTCTTTCTGCCTGGTTGCTTCTTCTATTTTTGAAGTCACTTCAGTATTGGAGGCATAGGTATCCGTAAGTTTGGCAATAGTATCATCCGATATACCGTCCCCGGGTTGTAATACGTTCACCAATGCCAAACCAATGGTTATAGCGACTACCGTAGTACACATGTAAATTATAATCGTCCTTACACCGATATTTTTAAACTGAGAAATATCCTTGAGATCTGATATCCCTTTGATTAAAGACGCCAGGATTAGAGGAATGGCAATCAGCTTTAACAACTTCACGAAAATGGTTCCGAAAGGGTTTATCCAGTCCTGAACAAATTTGCTGCCCCAATCAGGATAGGTCATCACGAATCCGAAGATAATCCCCAGGACCATCCCGATTAAGATCTGCCAGTGCAATTCCAGTTTTCTCATAGTCGTTGTTTAGTAAGGTAATATACGGTATTGAAGTGTAACCGACTCCAATTAGTCCGCTAACTTTTAATCGTGCGATTCAGCAATACAAAATCTGCCATTACAAGGGCAGCCATCGCCTCAACAATGGGAACCGCCCTTGGTACTACGCAGGGGTCATGCCTGCCTTTGCCTTTAGTCTGGACCAGTTCACCTTTTTTATCGATGGTTTCATAGGGCTGGATTAAGGTGGCCACAGGTTTAAAGGCCACATTAAAATAGATGTCCATCCCGTTACTTATTCCACCCTGTACTCCCCCGCTAAAATTTGTCTTAGTACTACCGTCAGTTTTATAGGCATCATTGTGTGCGCTTCCTTTCATTTTTACACCTTCAAATCCGCTGCCGTACTCAAATCCCTTTACCGCATTAATAGAAAGCATGGCCTTGCCAAGCTGGGCGTGTAATTTATCAAAGACAGGTTCGCCAAGACCGAGAGGTACATTTTGTATTACACCTGTGATCACGCCTCCAATGGTATCTCCTTCTTTTCGGACCTCTCTGATATGTGCTTCCATCTCCGCCGCAGTTGCCGCATCCGGGCAGCGAACAGGATTGGAATCGGTTTTTTTCAGATCGAGTTCCTGATAAGATTTATTTAAAGTAATACTTCCAACTTGTGAAACAAATGCATTGAATTTTAGTTCTTTTAAAAATTGCTTTGCTATAGCACCTGCGACCACTCTGCAGGCAGTTTCCCTGGCAGAACTTCGGCCTCCTCCGCGATAATCGCGAAAGCCATATTTCTTGTCGTAGACGTAATCTGCATGGGAAGGTCGGTAAGAATCCTTGATATGATCGTAGTCTCCGGATTTCTGATTGCTGTTAAAGATCACAAAGCCGATGGGGGTACCTGTTGTCTTTCCTTCAAAAATACCTGAAAGGAATTTTACCTGATCGGCCTCTTTACGCTGGGTAACGATAGCCG
>JABDQK010000123.1 GCA_013042255.1 Flavobacteriaceae bacterium
ATATACCCATTGATCTCATACCATTCCTCAGGGATGGGCAGGCCTTGTGCCAGTTCGGGGGAATTCGGTTTACAGGCATTGAGCCAGCTAAAGCCGATCAGCATTCCACCTCCCGCGGCGGCAGATACTTTTATAAATGAACGTCTGTTGTATTGTGTTTTTATCTTGGACATGACTTTTTGTATTTAGGATCAGGCAGTTTCTGAATTTGCAGCGGTTTTAATCGCCTGTTTAATTCGGACATAGGTGCCGCAGCGGCAGATATTCCCATCCATGGCAGCATCAATATCCTGATCGCTGGGGTTGGGATTGTTTTTTAGCAGGGCAGCAGCAGACATGATTTGTCCGGCCTGGCAATACCCGCATTGGGGTACATCGTGTTCAAGCCATGCTTGTTGTACGGGATGGTCTGCGTTCTCAGACAAACCTTCGATGGTGGTAATGGATTGATTTCCAACCACAGCCACCGGCAGCTGGCATGAGCGCACAGCAGCATCACCCAGATGGATGGTACAGGAACCGCACTGAGCAATTCCACAGCCGTATTTTGTTCCGACCAGCTTGAGATGGTCTCTTAGTACCCAGAGTACAGGGGTTTTTGGATCCACGTCGACCTCTACCTGTTCTCCGTTGATCTTTAAAGAATAATTAGCCATAATAGTATTGTAAGGAGTTGATCTGTTCAAGATACGGAATATTTCGATTTTTTTCATTTTTTAAACCCACTAGAATAGCAGGAGTTATTAACAGGCTAATAGTGCCCCCGGTATCGCAAAACCAAACCATTTTCTCAATTCTTCGTAGGTAAGTCAGAACCTAAAACCTTATAACTATGATTTCTGATTGGCTGAAAATCGGCTTCAAATCCTTTTTTGGGATGATTTTAATGTTTTCGAGCTTCACGGGTTTCGGACATGAACTTCGTGGAAAAATTTACGATTCATCTCAAAATCCGGTTGCAGGAGTAGGAGTTTATAATGAAACCACGGAAGCATTTACCTATTCCGGTATTAACGGATATTTTGAATTCGATTCCATATCTGTGAATGATGTACTCTATTTCTACAGTCTGGGATTCCGGACCACAAGCAGGAAAATAGCTGCAGAAGATCTCGATAGTTCGGTGGCCATAGTACTTGAAGAAGCCCCGGTTTCCCTGGAGCAAATTGTACTGATCTCAAAATTGGATGCCTTTAGCAGAATGGTCAGAATTGACACGGAACTAAACCCGGTACGATCATCACAGGAGGTGCTGCGCCGGGTCCCCGGTTTACTTATAGGTCAGCACGCAGGCGGAGGGAAGGCAGAACAGCTGTTCCTGAGGGGGTTCGACCTGGATCACGGAACAGACATCTCCATATCTGTAGACGATATGCCTGTGAATATGGTTTCCCACGCTCACGGACAGGGCTATGCAGACCTCCATTTCCTTATCCCTGAAACCCTCGATAATCTCGATTTTGAAAAAGGACCCTACAAGGCCGAATACGGAAACTTTGCAACCGCAGGAAATGTAGCCATCAAAACGAAAAAGAAAATAGACCGGAATAAAATTACTCTCGAAGCCGGAGATTTTAATACCCTACGGATGGTCGGCCTTATGAAAATTTTGGAAACTGCGAATACTCAGGCCTATGTCGCATCGGAGGGCGTATTGACAGATGGGTATTTTACTTCTCCTCAGAATTTCAATCGGCTGAATCTTATGGGAAATTTCCTTTTTAGTAAAGAGGGGGAATCGCTCCGGCTTGCTGCCTCTCATTTTCAGAGTCGCTGGGATGCCTCGGGGCAGATCCCTCAGCGTGCAGTAGACCAGGGTATCATTGGCAGGTTTGGCAGTATTGATGATACAGAGGGGGGCATGACTTCAAGGACCAATCTCTGGATGAACCATTACAATTCAATCGATGACCACCAAAGTGTTAAAACATCAGCCTATGTAACAGCCTACGATTTTGAATTGTACTCTAACTTTACATTCTTCCTGGAAGATCCGGTGAATGGAGACCAGATCCGCCAAAAAGAAGACCGACTAATTTTAGGGGCGAAGTCGGTTTATTCAAAGAAAATTCACACTGCAGACGAGGATTCACATGCAGAATTAGATTTGGGAACAGGTTTCCGATATGATAAAGTAAGTGATGTAGAACTCTCACGTACCAGGAACAGGAGGGAAACACTCGATAATTTAGCTCTGGGCCAGATT
>JABDQK010000125.1 GCA_013042255.1 Flavobacteriaceae bacterium
GGCCAGTCTCCGTCATCTACGGGTTGCTGGTTGATCAGATCAACCACATCCATCCCATCAACAACCCTTCCAAATGGGGTGTAATTTCCATCGAGATGGTAAGAACCGGGTTTTGTAACCACAATAAAAAACTCATACGGGCTGGCCAGCATGTGAGGGTTGTCAATTTCACTGCTGGGCATAGAAATGGTTCCCCGATGATGTTTATATCCCTTACGTGTGTCGGGGGGCAGAAGGTATCGTCCAATTTCACGGCGTTTTGCAGCGGTCTCCCTGTTATCGGCATTCCCCCCCTGGATAATAAAATCTTTTACCACCCTGTGAAACATGGTATTGTCAAAATAGCCCTGTTTTGTCAGGTAGATAAAATTGGCTTTGTGATAAGGCACGTTGTCGTATAACTGGACTACAAAACTTCCCAGGCTAGTCGTAATTTTAATTCGTGTTGTGGGAAGTCCTTTCTGATATTCAAAAAAGAAATCTATGGCATTGTCTTCTGTCAGGACAAAGGGCTCTTCTTCTTTTTCTTTGTTCAGAGTGTCCTTTTCTTGTAGTACTTTTGTATCCTCTTTAATGCTGTCTTTTGCGACAGTATTTATACTTTCTGTAGGCTTTTCTTTAGGAGTTTCCCCACAGGCCAGTGCAGAAAATAGCAGTATCATTGCGGGGTATTTCAGTTTTTGAAAAAACATGGATTTTAAAATTTTTAGCGAACAGATACCAAAAATAAAAAATCTCCCACTACCGGGAAGGGATGCTCACTATAAAATGGCACCGGAAATTCGTATCCGTGAATTGGAAGATGGGAAGATTGTAAAAAATAATCCTAAAAAGGCAGCTGTGA
Organism: Flavobacteriaceae bacterium; assembly: GCA_013042255.1. GTDB lineage: Bacteria > Bacteroidota > Bacteroidia > Flavobacteriales > Flavobacteriaceae > Muriicola. Next base: position 845 of record JABDQK010000125.1, read on the forward strand.
TGGCTCTTTTCTATCCAGACCAGGCCTACCGTACAAATTTACTGTTGATCATGAGGCGCCCTTACCAGGGTGTACACTCTAGTCAGGTTGCATTCCCGGGAGGGAAAAAAGAAAAGGGTGATGCTACCATCCTTGATACAGCTTTGCGTGAGACCTATGAAGAAGTCGGGGTTCGGCCAGAAAAAGTGCAGGTAATAAGGAGTATGAGTGAGGTCTTTATTCCGCCCAGTAATTTTGAGGTGCAGCCCTATGTTGGTATTTATGCAAACCCTGCTCCGTTTAAACTTCAGCAGGAAGAGGTTGAGCATCTTATTGAAGTGCCCCTGCACATGGTCATGGACAATGCCTATCTCACTTCTCAGATACTATCAACCTCCTATGCGTCTGAAATTGAAGTTCCGGCCTTTAATTTCAATGGCTTTACTGTCTGGGGTGCGACGGCAATGATGCTGAATGAAATGAGGGAATTAATGAAACAGGTGTTATAAGCCTAATTTTGTAGTTTTGTATTCTATGCCGTTATTTAAAAAAAATCCCTTTGGACATATCCTGTTTATCAAAAAATGGTTGATTCGCGTGTTGGGGATCATGACACACCAGCGTTATAAGGGATTTAATACCCTTGAGATTGAAGGTTCAGAAGTCATCAGGGCTTTACCCGGAGAAAACGTACTTTTTGTTAGTAATCATCAAACCTATTTTGCCGATGTAGTGGCCATGTTTCACGTATTTAATGCCAGCCTTAGTGGACGAAGCGACACCATAAAAAATGTGGGCTACCTCTGGCGACCTAAGCTCAATATTTACTACGTAGCTGCAGCTGAAACGATGAGAAAAAGTCTTCTCACCAAGGTATTGGCATACGTAGGTTCTATCAGCATTGAACGAACCTGGCGGGCAGATGGGCAAAATGTCAACCGGCAGGTAAAGATGAGTGATATTTCCAATATAGGAAAAGCGCTGAAAGACGGATGGGTAATCACTTTCCCACAGGGAACTACCACCCCCTGGAAACCGCTTCGAAAAGGTACTGCACATATTATAAAGAAGTATAAGCCCCTGGTGGTCCCTGTAGTTATCGACGGCTTCAGGCGATCATTCGATAAGAAGGGACTCCATGTAAAAAAGAAAGGGATTCTTCAATCCATGGTGATCAAGGAACCCCTTGAGATCGATTATGAAAATGATAGTGTGGAGACGATCATTGAGAAACTGGAATACGCCATTGAGCAGCACCCATCATTCCTAAAAGTGATACCGGCTGAAGAACTTCTCGCCTACGAGGAGGAGAATAAGCAACGAAAATGGCGTCAAAAAGCCTAAACCTCCAATCGCTTTAATTCACGGTAGTTTCTTCCCAGTTTCCTGAGAAGCAAGCCGTAGATCAGGAAATAGATAAGGCCAAGGAGGGCTGTGCAAACTATTCCCATTGCCACCATCACACCTGATATCAGGAATTTTAATTTCTGGGTTGTCATATTGATCGATTTGTTTTCCAGTTCGAAAACCTTCAGAAAGCTATCTCCATCGCTAAACAAGATTCCTATAGCAATAATCAGAAAAGTGAGCAGGAAAACCGATAAGGCAAAAATAATGTAGTTCTTTACTGTTTTGCGTGTGCGTATAATTTTGCGCATGAGTTCCTTAGCATTGTCGAGAACTGAAATTTCCTTATAGCGCTTATAAAACTGATATATAAAATAGAATACAATCCCATATTGCAATACGGTTAGCCCCAGGATCATATATTTTAATCCGAGATCATCATACAAAGTTATTCCCTCACGTGCCGATGGAATGAGGTATAGAAGGTGGGGTAAGGCAAATTCGATTATGCTGATGATAAAAATCCACTTCACAATAGAGGAAGATCGCTTCCAGATCATTGCGTAGAGCTCCTCATAGGACAATTTTGGCAACTTCTGCCCTTGTTTCTGCCAGTCCTTTTTCAGCAATTCCAATTCATCCATCATAGGTTCAGGGATTTAGAATTGTTCTTAATTTAGTTTTGACGCGATTCATTTTAACTCTTGCATTCACTTCACTTATACCCAGTGTTTCTGATATTTCCCGATAACTTTTATCTTCCAGGTACAAAAACACCAGGGCTTTATCAATATCACCCAATTGCCTGATGGCTTTATACATCAGTGCTAGTTGTTTTTCCTCTGTGGGGTCGTATTCATCTGCTTTAATTTTAAAGATCACCGAATCATAATCCTGCGTCGGCACTCTTTTCTTTGATTTCCTATACAGCGTAATGGCGGTGTTCAGCGCTACTCTGTACATCCAGGTACTAAATTTGGCTTCCCCTCTGAATTTAGGGTAAGCCTTCCATAACTGGATGGTAATTTCCTGAAACAGATCATTATGCGCATCCCTGTTATGTGTATATAAACTACACACTTTGTGAACAATATTCTGATTGTTCTCCAGTTCGGTCACAAATTTGTGTTCGAGTTCTTTATTCACTCCAGGGTTAGTGTCAATAGGATTAGTAT